>JAGVLI010000372.1 GCA_020054355.1 Planctomycetales bacterium
CCCCGTCGGCCAGCCCAGTTCCCGCGCGGCCTGAATGTTGGTCTTGCCTTCGAGGTAGCACAGCACCAGCGGCGACCGATATTTTTCCGGCAGCCGGTGCAGCTCTTCATCCAGCACCGCGTACATTTCGCGCCCTTCTTCCGCACTGACCATTTCGCTGCTGGGCATCTCTTGCGCCTGCCTTTCCCGCCGAGTCCGCCGGGCGGCGTCCGCGCGGGCGCGAACCGCCAGGTGATAGGCTACTTCATACAACCAGCCGCCGACCGAACTGCGATTGCGGATGGAGTTGGCCTTCCGGGCCAGCACCAGGAACGTGGCCTGGAAGGCGTCCTCGGCGGCGTGGGCGTCGTTCAGCACCCGCCGGCAGACGCGCTGCACCATGGGCCCGTGCCGCCGCACCAGCGTCTCGAACGCGGACTCATCCCGCCGGCCGACGAAGCGCTCGAGCAGCTGGCCGTCGGTAAGCTCGGTTTCGCGCTGGATGCCGATCAGCTTGCGGACATGATCGAGAACGCAGCTCAGTTCGTGGTTCGCCATGTGCCAGGCTCTCCGGGAGACGTCGGTCTCCTTTCCCTTATAGAGCAGGGTCCGGAGAGCGCAAATGAAAAATCCTGGGAATCCGGGAGAATGGTTGTGCGGGCGTATTTGCATGATGACGCGACAAGGGCGGAAATCTAACGCCTCATACTGAACCAAGGTTCATCAAATACCGATTTCGAGCGACATGGACAAGTTTTACCGGCTCCGGTACAACGAGGCTGACGAAACAGGCTCCAGCTGCGGTAGGGTCCGCTGTGCGGACCATAGATCATTACAATTCGATGGTTCAGTGGTCCGCACAGCGGACCCTACGAATTTTGTCCGGTAGTCCTCTGTATCGAGGAGGTTCCCATGCGCCGGTTCCTCGGATTTGCACTGTTGCTGGGCCTCGCTGCCACCGCCGTCGCGCAAAACCCGGCGGCGGACGCGCAAGCCATTCTGCGCAAAGCGCTTATCGCTCATGGTGGCCAGAATTTCGCCCAAGTCGGCACGATGGCCCGCAGCGGCAAGGGCGAGATTACCAGCTTCGGCGCTGTCGTGAATTTCACCGGCGAGGTCTCGATGAACCTGCCGAAACAGGTCCGCTGGAGCCTGGAATTGGAACGCCAGGGGCAGAAGCTGCCGATCATTTTGGTCATCAACGGCGACAAGGGCTGGCGCGGCAGCCTCGGCGCCTCCAAGGAAATGGCCAAGGAAGAACTGAGCGAGATGCAGGAAGAAGCCTACGTCAGCTGGCTGGCGAGTCTGTGGCCAATAGCCAACGGCAACTTCAACCTGGCGGCACTGCCCCAAGCCATGGTGAACAACGCGCCTGCCGTGGGCATCAAGATCGCGGAGAAGGGCAAACCGGAAGTGAAACTCTGGTTCGACAGCAAGACCGGCTGGCTGGTCAAGAGCGAGCACAAGGGCAAGGAAGCCGGCCTCGACGTACTGAAGGAATCCGTCTTTTCGGAATACAAGGACGTCGGCGGCCTGAAGCTGCCCCACAAGATGCAGGTGTTTTCCAACGGCAAGAAGGTCGCCGAGTGGAACTTCACCGGCTACAAGTTCCCCGGTAAGTTCGAGGACAAGGTCTTCGAGAAACCGTAGCCGTTTTGCCGCGAGCCGGAGGCGAGCGCTGCAGCGCTCGCCTCCGGCTCGCGGCTAAACGTTGACTGTCACTTCAACCCGCTACCCGGCCGCACCGCGCCGCCCACCCCCAGCGCTTCCGGATGTCGGGCGATCTTATCCGCGAAAATCTCGATGTCCTTCATGATGCGCTCCAACCGAGGCAGCATCTTGGTCAACCCGCAGGCGAAGGCATCGACGTTTTGATAGAGCGTCGGGTCGCGCATCAGGCGCTGGAGCGTGCCGTCGTTCTGGCCGAAGGTTTTCAGCAACTCTTGCACGTCCATGAGGATCTTGTTGAGCCGGTCCGAGCTTTCGTCGAGATTCCGGCTCATGCTTTCGCTGCGGTCGGCCAGCGGCTTGGTAACGCGCTCCAGGTTGGTCATCACCTGATCGACCTTGACCAGCGAGCCGTTGACCTGCTTGAGCGTTTGCCGGCCCTCCTTCAACACTTCATCGGTCGATTTCGTCAGGTCGTTCAGGTTCTCGCTGGCGCCGCGGACGTTCTTCAGCGTCGCGCTCAGGTTGCGCTGGTTCTCTTCGTTCAAGACCTGGCTGGTTCGCGCGAAGGTTTCGTTGATGTTGTCAAGGGTCTTGACGAGCTTCTCCTCGTTGGTGCGCAGCAGGATATTGGTGCGCTCGCCGACGCTGGCCCAGTTCCGGGCGGCGATCTCGATCTCGGGGACCGCGGTCTTGCTGATCTTGGCGAGGGCGCCCAGCTCGCGGACGGCCTCCTCCAAGGGCTGGGATAGCTTGTTGAAATTGTCGGCGGCGCGATTCAACTGCGTCAAGGAAGCGGAAATATCGATCTGCGGCACGGCTTGCAGTTCGCTGCCCGGTTCGACGGGCGCGCGATCTGGCTCCTTGCCGTCCGCAACCTTGGGCACGAAGTCGATGGCCAGGTCGCCCAGCAGTCCGCCCGTGCGCGACAGCAGTGGGACTTCATGCTTGCGAATGGTGTACTTGCTGGGGATGTCAATCTCGGCGCGGACCTTGCCGGTCTCATCGTCCAGCTCGACGTTGCGGACCTCGCCGATTTTCACTCCCGAACGCCGCACGGGGGTCCCCACGCCGACACCGGCCGCGTTGTCGAGAACGAGCGTGTAACGGTTACTTTTGGAGAACAGGGTCGGCAAACCGCTGAACATCACGATCAGCGCGCCCAGGAGCAGCAGCGCGAAGACGACGAACAGTCCAATGCGGGTACGGATCGCTTGCTCGCTCATGGCTGTTCTCACAATTGAGCGGTTAGCGACGCTTCGCAGAAGCGTTGAATCACTCAACGCTTCTGCGAAGCGTCGCTAACCACCTCCGCGCTCAATGCTTGTGGTTCTTTACGCGTTCCCGCGCTTCGCCTTCGATGAACTGGGTGACGCGCTCGTCGGGGCACTGGCTCAGCTCGGCGGGCGGCCCATCGAAGAGGACTTGCCGTTCGTCGGGGCGGAGGCGGGCCAACGGATAGAGCATCACCACCCGGTCGGCGACCTTGAGCACGGTCTTCATGTCGTGCGTGACGACGATGCTGGTCACCGGCCGCCGCCGGCCGGTTTGCAGGATCAGCTCGTTGATCACGTCGGACATGATCGGATCGAGTCCGGTGGTCGGTTCGTCGTAAAGCATCACCTCCGGGTCGAGGGCCAGCGCCCGGGCCAGCCCGACCCGCTTCTTCATGCCGCCCGATAGTTCCGCCGGCTTCTTTTCCTGCGCGTTTTCAGGCAAGCCGACTTCCTCCAACCGCAGCCGGACCCGGTCGCGAATCTCCGTTTCGGTGAAGCGGCGCTGTTCCCGCAACCCCAGCGCCACATTGTCGAAGACCGACAGACTGTCGAAGAGCGCTGCGCCCTGGAAGAGAAAGCCGAACCGCATTCGCTGTTTGGTCAACTCCCGTTCGCTGAGCTGGGCCAGGTCCTTGCCGTCGAACAGCACACGGCCGACCGTGGGGCGAATCAGGCCGATGAGCAGGCGCAACAGGACCGTCTTGCCGCAACCGCTTTCGCCGATGACGACCAGCGTCTGGCCGCGCTCGATGGCCAGGTCGAGGTCGCGCAGCACTTGCTGACCGCCAAAGCGCATGCTCGCCTGCTCCACGTCCAACAAGGTCAGGGGAGAGCGCGGAGCGCGGACCGTGGACCGCGTAGGGGTCGCCGTCGAGCCGGCCAGGAATTTTTCGACGCGGTCCTTGCTCATCGAATCCTGCTAAACCGCAAGCGGTTCTCGGTTCAAAACAGCGAACCCGGCGGGGTCGGCCAAATCCGGTCGCGCAGGGCGTTCAGGATGATGGCCAGGAAGAAGTCCAGCGCCAGGATGGCAATGAACGAAGCGACGAACGCTTCCGTCGCCGCCTTGCCCACTCCTTGCGAGCCGGGCCGGGCATTGAAGCCGCGATGACAGCTGATCAGGGCCAGCGCCACGCCGAAGAACAGCGATTTCACCAGGCCGACGCCGATGTCCCACATGCCGAGATACGCCCGGCTGTGCGACCAGTAGTGGTGCGCTTCGATGTCGTACAGGTGAATGGAGATCATGGCCCCGCCCATGACGCCCGTGAAGTCGGCCACTACCGTAAGTAGCGGGATCACCAGCACGCAGGCCATCAGCCGGGGCACGACCAGGTAGTGAATCGGGTTGGCGCCCAGGCAGGACAAGGCGTCGATCTGCTCGGAAATCCGCATGGTGGCCAGCTCGGCGGCCATGGCGCTGCCCACCCGGCCCGCCAGCATCGTCGCGGCCAGCACCGGACCCAGCTCGCGGACCACCGAGACATTGATCAGGCTGCCCATGCGGGTTTCGAGTCCCAGGCTGTGGAACTCGGCGTAAGCCTGCACGGCCAGCACCATGCCGATGAACGCGCCCGTGATGATGATGACGATCAAACTGCCGACACCCACATCATGGCAGCTGTGCAGCAAGGTGTGCCGGGCCGGGCGCCGTCGGAACATCCAGGAAAAAGTCCGGCCGGAAAAGATCAGAAAATCGCCGACGACGAGCAGGGCGTGGTACACCCAGTCGCCCAGCCAGGCGAGCCAGCCTAACCGTTCCACGTCCGCCGTCGCCATGTCAGCCAGTCCGTTGTCGGAATCGAGGCACGCACTCCGCCAGTTCGAGGATCGGCGCGCGGGCCGCCGCCGCCACAACCAAAGGGCAACGAGGAAGCCGGTTGCCGCCCAGAAGCTGGGGCGCAAACGTTGCGCATGGCGCATTCATTGCTGGAAGCAGGCATGGATCGGCCGCCCTTCGCGCCATTCGATCCAAGCCCTGGCCCGGCGGTCCCAGGTAAAGCCGGAATAGTTCGGCTCGCTGGGGAAGGCCGAGGGATCGAGTACCAGCGATTCCTCTGGAGGCTTCTCCCACGGCCAGGCCCCGCCGTGCGCCGCCCGATAGCGGACCACCGCCAACTCTTGCTGCCCAGCCAGCAAGACGAACATGGCCAACAGGACGAGGACGGGGCCTTCTCCCATCAGACCCAGGATACCGAAGCCCAGGGCCAGCATTAGGCCCAAGGCGGCGGCTAGCTCGGTGGCCCGCAGGTGGCCCAGGATGGGCGTCAGGGCCGCGCGAAATACCCGCCCGCCGTCCATCGGAAAAGCCGGGATCATGTTAAACAGGACGAGCACCGTATTGCCGATCGCCAAGAAAATCAGCATCTGCTCGACGATGGGATAA
This sequence comes from Planctomycetales bacterium, assembly GCA_020054355.1. GTDB lineage: Bacteria > Planctomycetota > Planctomycetia > Gemmatales > Gemmataceae > JAGVLI01. The sequence goes on from JAGVLI010000372.1 coordinate 5,311, forward strand.
TTGAACATCTCCGGCCGCAGTTCGCCGAGGGCTGCCAGGCGACGCACGTCGTTGAGTTCGACTCCCCAAACCTGGAAATAGACCAGGAGCGCGGCCACGATCGCCACGTTTACGGCCGGTCCAGCGACGGCGATGCAGATCTCCTCCCAGGGCTTGTCGCTCATCCGTTCCATGCGCGCCACGCCGCCAATGGGCAGCAACGTAATGTCCTTCGTTGCGATGCCGAAACGTCGGGCCATCAAGGCATGACCGAATTCGTGCAGCACGATGCAAGTGAACAGGCCGAGCACCGCCGCTAGCCGGAAGGCCATGACCTCCAGCCCAGCCGAACTGGTCATCCAGACGATGTAGATCGGCAGCAGGATGAACGTCCAGTGGACGTAAACGCCGATGCCGAACGCCGAGCCGAGCTTGAGGGATCGCAGCATGATGCGGTGATGGTTGGAGGCTATGAGTAAGGTTTGGGCGAGCGTGATGCGCCTGCGGGCAATCCGGCGCTCCGGCGCACGATCCGTCATTGCACCATAGTCTATTGTACGCAGCCGCGCCGAAAAAAGGTCTTTCGCCGACAATCGCACCGGGAATCGCGGATTTTCCGCAACAAGAGTTCCACCAGCATCGAATAATGATGAGAGAGGATGCCGGCATTCGACTACCGAGCTGGCAATGGCACGATTACCCGGTACGATAATTGCTCGCTGGAAGTTTGTCACAGCAACCGGGACGTTGCGTTAGTGGAATTAGAGAGGCAGCCTGAACCTTTTGCCGGACTGGCCTACTCTAATTCTGGGGAGCAGTGGGCGGCGATCCGCCGGGGATTGCCAACGGTGACCGACAACAACCAACCCGAGGAACGCCATGAATCGCAACGGATCGAAGAAGGGGCGGAAAAAAGTGATTCGGGTCTGGACCTACGACCAGGCCAAAAAGGCCGTCCCCTATATCGCCTCCGTCGTGCGCTCGCTCCGCGAGCACCGCATCGACGCGATGAACGAGAACCGTGAGGCGAAGCAACTGGCCGGCAAGCCCGGCCGCCCCGACCGCGCGGCCCTGATCGAACAGTCCGAACTGGCCCGCCGGGCGCGGGAAGCCGATAACCGTTTTGACGGCGCGATGGCGGAATTGAACGCCCTCGACGTCTTCTGCATCGATCCGGTGCGCGGCGAGGCCGTGGTGCCTTTCGTCCACGGGGAGCAACTGGCCTGGTACCTGTTCGACCTCTTCGATGAAGAAGACCACCTGCGGCACTGGCGCTACCACGAGGACCCCCTCGAGACGCGCCGGCCGATCGCCGAGGTGTTGAGCGCGCCGGAGACGCCGGCGGCTTGACGACATTCCTTTTCCTCGCGGACGGTTCAGGGTGGACGTTCCAGGGCGTTCGCACTGAACCGTCCGCGTTTATATCGCGCGCGGCCCGGAATGAGCCCTTCGCCGAGAGAGCCGCGCACGCAGTAAGCGGCAGGGCGTCCGCTTA
>JAGVLI010000820.1 GCA_020054355.1 Planctomycetales bacterium
CCCGTTCCGTCGGGTTTCGCCAACTCCTGCGCCGCGTCCAGGTGCTGACCGCGATCCATCACACGCTGCTCGCGGAACCGAACGACTTGCTCGCCCATGCTCAGCTGGCGGAATTGTACTGGTCGATGAGCTTCTACGACGTCGCCGTCGAGCATCTCCGCGAACAACTGCGCCTGATGAAGGCCGAGGAGCAGGAACGGTTGAAAGCCGACGAGCAGGCCCGGTCCGACCCCCAGCGCAAAGCCGAGTTGCTGCGCCAGCGCAAAGCCGAGTTGCTGCAATGGGAGCAACTCCTGAGCGACCGCGAACGGCAAGTACACGACATGCAGCGCTATGCCGCGCTGCAACTGACCAAGGTGCCGCCGCGCATGCAGCCGCTGGCCGCCTTTCGGGCCTTCGGCCTGGCCAGGCAAGCCCTGAATGCCCTGTCGGCCCAGGACCCGGTCGATCTCAGTCCCGAAGAAGCGGACGTGCTCATTTTTCTGCATTTGACCCTGGGCCAGGCCGAGCAACTGCGCGGGCAGCTGGGCGACACGCAACGCACCCTGCTGGGACCGCTGGAGTACGAGCAATATCGGGTGCTGCAAGCAGCGGCGCTGGGGGATTACGCGGAGGCCGACCAAGCGCTGGAACGGACGCTGGGGTCCGCGCCACTGAAACCGACCGCGCTGCCCTTGCTGAACATGCTCCAAGCGATCACCTTCGGTCAGTTGCAGCCGTATGTCCTGAACCGCCGCATGCTGGCCCCGGTGCTGCAGGACCAGGCGCAGGTGGGTTTGCGCCACTTTCTGCACCAGCGAAAGATGAAAGACCTGGAGGTGCTGCGCGGCCTGCTGGCGCTGGAGGTCGGCGACGTGGACAAGGCGAAAAGGCTCTTCCAGCAAACGCTGGAGAATTCTTCAGGCATTGACTTCGAATCGCGGCCGATTGCCGTGCGCTATTTGCAACTGCTTCAGGCGAGCGAGAAGCGCTGACCCACTTCCGACTTCCACATCGCTGCTCTTTTGCCACATATACAATCGCTGGGCCAATCGACACGGCGCGCTGGCGGCTGCGTCCAAGGTCTGTTAGCTTGCACCGTGACTGCTGAAAGTGTTCCCTCCATCCGCAGCCAGCCGAACTCCCTTGCCCGCCCGCCTGTGCCCAAGGAGTTTACCGTGAGCCAGAATCCTACCCGCTCTCTCGGTTTCATGCTTGGCACTGCTGTCGTCCTCGGTCTGGCTCCGCTGTTGCCTGCTGCCGAAACAGGGCCGGCCGATCCGCTGTTCAGCCGCCATGTGGTGCCCTTGTTCAGCCGGCTGGGTTGCAACGCGGGCAGTTGTCACGGTGCGGTCAAGGGGCAGAACGGCTTTCGTCTGTCGTTATTCGGAGCGGAGCCGAGCGCGGACCACGAACGGCTGCTGCGCGACGCGGGCGGCCGGCGACTCAATCCCAATGAACCCGAAGCCAGCCTGCTGCTGCTCAAGGCGGCGGGGCAAATCGCGCATCAGGGCGGCAAGCGGCTCGACGTGGGCGGTCCCGAATATCGCCTGATCCGCGACTGGATCGCGGCGGGCGCCAAGCTCGACCAGGTGGGAAAGTCCTTCGTCACCAAGCTGAGCGCGACGCCCGCCTTGCAGACCGTGAAGCAAGGTGAGAGCTATCCCTTGAAGGTGACTGCCGTCTTTGCCGACGGTTCCACCGAGGATGTGACCGCCCTGTGCAGCTTCGAGCCGGCGAACAAGGAACTGGCCCGGATTCACCCGTCCGGCCTGGTCGAAGCGCTGGCTGTCGGCGATACCGCCCTGGTGGCGCGGTATCGCTCGGAGCCGACGGTCGCCATGCTCGTCTCGCCGCGCGCGGGCGCTGAGCCGTTTCCGGACGTACAGCCGGTCAACTTCATCGACAAGCATGTGCTGGACAAGCTGCGTCGGCTCAATATCCATCCGGCGGAACTCTGCGACGATGTCACCTTTCTGCGGCGGGTCTCGCTCGACGTGACTGGCGCGCTGCCGGCGCCGGAGGAAATCCGGGCCTTCCTGGCGGATGCCGCGCAGGACAAACGCCAGAAGAAGATCGAAGAGTTGCTGGCTCGGCCCGGCTATGCCGCGCTGTGGGCGACGAAGTTCTGCGACATCCTGCGGCCCGTCGGCTTCGAGGCCAAGCTGGGCTTCTCCGAGCCGGCGGAGACGCGCCGCTTCTACGAATGGCTGCGCGCCCGATTCCAGGAAAACACTCCCTACGACCAACTGGCCGAACGCATCTTGCTGGCTACCAGCCGCGAGGGCCGATCCGAGCAGGATTGGGCCGCCGAGGTCAAGGCGATGGCCGAGGAGAACGCCCGCAAGAGCGCGGACCTGACCGCGTACAGCGGCCGGCAGACACTCGACCTCTACTGGCAACGGAGCAACGCCGCCGGAGTCAAGGGAGCGTTGCAGGTCTCCCATGCCTTCCTCGGCTTGCGGCTCGAATGCGCCCAGTGCCATCGGCATCCTCACGACGTCTGGCAGCAAGACGACCTGCTCAGCTTCGCCAACTTCTTCATGCGCGTGCCGGCGGGCGGGGAGAAGTCGTCCTCGCCGGCCATGACCAAGGAAGCCGACAACCTCGGCAAGGAAATCAAGGACCTGAAGGACGAAGCCAAAAAACTGGCCGACCAGGCGAAGGACAAATCGCTGCCCAAGGACGAAGCCGCCAAGCTGCAAGCAGAGTCCAAGAACCTCGCCGAGAAAGCCGTCGCCCTGGAAGGGGCGGCCAAGCGGATGAAGGGCACGGAAATCCATACCGGCGGCAAGGCGGCCTTCGCCAGCGTGACCAGCACGCTGGGCAAGCAGGACTCCAAGCAGTTTCGCATGCTGGGAGATACGAAACCGCAAACCGTGCCTGCCGATCAAGACCCCCGCCTGCCCATCGTGGCTTGGCTCAAGCAGCCCGAAAATCCGTTCTTCGCTCGCGCGGTGGTCAACCGGGTTTGGGCACACTACTTCGGCCGGGGCATCATCGATCCGCCCGACCAGCTGTCACCGCTGAATCCGGCTTCGCACCCGGAACTACTGGCCGAGTTGTGCGCCGACTTCGTCAAGCATGGCCACGACTTGAAGCACTTGCACCGGGCCATCCTCGCGAGCCGGACTTATCAGCAAAGCGCCAAGACCAACGCCACCAACCGGCACGAGACGACGAACTACGCTTCGTTCTACCTGCGTCGGCTGCCGGCCGAGTTGCTGGTCGATGCCGTCAACCATGCCACCGGCGGCAGCGAGACCTATCCGCCGGAACTGCACCTCCCAGCAGGCGCGAAGGCGCTGGAAGTGGCGGGCAGCACCGGCGGCGAGAAGGGCAAGGCCACGCTGCAGTACGCCTTCCACATTTTCGGCCGACCGCAGCGCAGCCCGGAAGTGCAGTGCGATTGCGAGCGCGACACCAAGCCGACCATGGCGCAGACGCTCTACCTGGCCAACCACCCCGCCGTGCAGCAGAAGATCGCGTCGCCGCAAGGCAGGGTAGCGCAGCTCATCAAGGACGTACCGGAGGATGGCAAGCGCATCGACGAGATGTTCCTTTGGGCGCTCAGCCGCTTGCCCACGGACGACGAACGGCAAACGTGCGGCAAGTACTTGAAGGAAAGTCCGTCGCCGCAGCGCGGTCTCGAAGACCTCCTCTGGGGTCTGCTGAATACGCGCGAATTCTTGCTGAACCATTGACCGCTCGCGGACGCCCGGCGGCATCTGCGCTGCCTCTCGTTCCCACGCTCGGCGTGGGAACGGGCTGCCCCGACGCTCTGCGTCGCCGGTACAAAGCAGCCAGTCGCAGCCTGTTTTCCGCAGCGCCGCAGAGCGGCCCATGCAGTGCGTTCCCACGCCGAGCGTGGGAACGAGGGCAAACTTGCACGAGAGGATTCCCCCCATGAATACCGGATGCCAGGGCTACCGAAATCTCAGTCGTAGAGACTTCTTCCGCGTCGGCGGTGCTTCGCTGTTTGGCATGTCGATGGCCGACTTCTTCCAGGCGCAGGCCAAGGCCGTCGGCAAGCCCGGCGCCAAGGGCAAGCAGATGATCCTGCTCTGGCTGGCCGGCGGGCCGCCGCACCAGGACATGTTCGACATGAAGCCCGACACTCCGCCGCCCTTCGGCAGCGAGCTGAAGCCGATCCAGACTAATATACCCGGCATCGAGTTCTGCGAGCTGATGCCCCGGCTGGCCCAGAATGCAGACAAGTTCTCGATCCTGCGTTCGGTCGGCATCGGCACCGAGAAGTGGGAGCATTCCGGCGGCCTGTACTGGCTGTGCGGCAACCCGCGCACCAAGGACACGGCCAAGTATCCGATGTACGGCAGCGTGGTCGCCAAGGAACGCCCGCCGGTCCAGGGGCTGCCCACGTTCGTCTCGTTCGGGGCCTATAAGGAATCGGGCGACCTGCACCTCAACTACTTGGGGCCGGCCTACGATCCGCTGACCTTCAAGCCGGGCGACCCGAAGGACGAGGTCGGCTCCATGCTGGCGCCGCCGGCGCAGCTCGACCTGTCCGCGTTGCAGCGTCGTGAAGGACTGCTGAAGTCGCTGGACCAGCAATTGCGCAAGCTCGACGCCGCCGAACCGGTCATTGCCGGACTGGATCAATTCCAGCAGAGCGCCTTCGACCTGCTGCGTTCGCCCCGCTTGCGCGATGCCGTCGATCCCAAGAAGCTCGACCCGAAGGACGTGGAGCGCTACGGCAAGAACGAGCACGGCACGTCGATGCTGGCGGCCCGCCGACTGATCGAAGCCGGTGTGCCCTTCGTGTTCGTGCCCTGGAACGGCTGGGACATGCATGCCACCATCACCCAGAGTTGCAAGCAGGCGCTGCCCAAGCTGGATGCCCTGCTGTCGAGCTTGCTCGAAGACCTGCAAGAGCGCGGCTTGCTGGAGAGCACGATCGTCACGGTGCTGGGCGAAATGGGCCGCAACAAGATCTACAAGGACCCCGGCTACTCCGGACTGCCCGGCCGCGACCACTGGGGCACCACGCAATTCGTGCTGGTGGCTGGCGGCGGCTTCAAGCACGGCATGGTCCTGGGCAAGACCGACAAGACCTCGCTGCACGTCGTCGAGAACTACTATTCGCCGATCAGCTACGGCCGCACGCTCTATCACCTGCTCGGCATCGACCCGGACAAGGAACTGTATACGACAACGAACCGGCCGATGAAGATCATCGTGGATGAGGCGCCGCTCATCAAGGAAGTGATTGCGTAAAGACCGAAGGCGAGCCGGGAGCGTAAGCGACCGGAGTAGTCATACGCGCACGAAAAAAGCCCGCGACGCCGATAAGCGTCGCGGGCTTGATCGTCGATTGGTGCGATTACTTCGCTTCCAGCACCTTCTTGATTTCGACGGAGATGTCTTCTGGAGTCTTGGTGGCCGAGATGATTTTGTCGGCCGAATCCAGATCCTTGCTCACATCCAGCGACTTCCACTTCTCATCTTCGTAGCGCAGTTCGGTCTTGACCTTATCGCTGAGCGATTTGATCTTCTTGTCCAGATCGGCGTACTGTGACGCGCGAGTGGTGTCCGCCACTTCCCCGGCCACACTTTCTGCCTCCTTCAAGGCGTTCAGCTCAAGCATGTCGAGCTTGATCTGCTCCAGGGTGTTTTTGTAGTTCGCCAACAATCGCCGTTCCCCATCTTCCTGTTCCTTCAGGCTTGCGGCGATTTGTTCCAGACGCGCTTGGGTTTTCTTGGCGTCGTTGAGCTTGTCCGTCCGGACCTTGTGTTCTCGGAAGACCTGACCTGCCAGTTCCTTCACTTGCTGGGTGGTATAAGTTTTTCCAGCAATTGTGGGCGTCTCGCTGGAGGTCATCCACTCATCGAGTCGCTGCAATGAATTGCGCGAGTCCGTAACCGCCTGTTCGGCGTCCTTCACTTCGCGGGCCATCCGCTCGGCCTTGACCTGGACGCTGATGCGCTTCTTCTGTCGCTTCTCGATGGATTGCTCGCAGGCCGTGATCTTGAGTTCGACTTCTTTCTTCATCACGTCAATTGAGCCAAGGGTGTCGTCGATCTTGTCAACGAGTTTGTCCTTGGCGACCAGGTAGCGTGCCGCGAAGCCTGGCACGAAGTAGTACGCGCCGACAGCTAGCGTTACCGCAGCCACAGCGCCCACGATCCACTTACCCATGATCCAGTCCTCCTCGACAATTCGTTCGGTTGGTTTTGCTTACGCGACCTTGTTTGCTTCCCATCGTGCGGTCCACAAAGAGATATTCGCTCGCCGCCGGGAAGATATTGCGCCGATTTCGCGGAATCCAGGCAGGGGGAGAGAGATTCCGCTGCTGAGAGTGTACCGCCGCCAGATGAAAGCGCCAACCTAATTGCCGTTCTCAGGCAAGCGCCTCGATGGCCGTCTTCACTTGCCGGGCGACGAGCAGTTCCACTTCGGGCCAGATTTCCTGCCAGCCCAGCCACTCGGCGAACAGGCGGTCGCTGACGTCGGTGAGCTTCCGGCAGCGCGCCAGATTGTAAGTGCCGACGCGCTTGCCGGCGTTGCGCTTGAAGGCCGTCGCCCGGTGCATGGCGCGTTCCAGCCGGGGAACCAACGGCAGCAGCGAGCGGCGCACGGACAACGGGACCGCTCGCAGGTCGATGGGGAAGCCGCCGAACATCCAGCGGGCGACGTGGAAATCGTCGCCGACTACGCTCCAGTAGGCAAACGCGAGCTTGCCGTTCAGGAGCAGCAGTGCCAGGTCGCGCTGCCAGGCGGTGGGAAAGAAGAGCATGTCGAACTGGGTCTGCGGTGAAGGCTGGCCCTCGGCGTCGAAACAGGGCGGCAGCCGACGGCAGAAGGTCAGCCAGTTATATGCGGTCTTCTTGTACCAGAGCACATGGGGCGTCGGCGTGCGCGATAGGCTATCGCCGAGGCGGGCCGTGGTCGTGGCCAGCCGCGCTTCCAGGGCAGCGGCCAGTTTCGCCGAGTTCAGAAGCGGCACCCGGCCTTGCCAGCATTCGGCACGAAACGGGACATAGTGCAGCAGCGGAAACAACTGTGGGCGGGCCTCGTCGTACCAGCGATGGAGCCGAGTGCTGTACGCCAGGCGCGGAGCGTCGAGCGCGGCGCGATGGCCGAGATGAATTACATTGCGCACCCGGATGTCGAAATCGAAGAGCGCCGACGGAATCCGGCCAAAGGCACTGAACCAGTTGGTTTCGTAGCTGGCGAAAAGCAGCTCGCGACAGGTTTGGAAAGCCCGGCTGAAGGCCAGGCTGAGCGGCACGATCATGCCCGAGCGCCCGCCCGGCTTCAGCAGCGCCGCCGACCGTTCCAGAATCCAGGCATAAATATCGGGGCAGCCGGCGGTGTGGAATTCGGCTGGCGTTACGGCTTGGCGCTCCGCGGTCAAGTAGGGCGGGTTGCCGATGACAACATCGAAACCGCCCGCTTTTTGAATCGCGGGAAAAGTCTGCTGCCAAAATGCAGGTGTCAGTGCGTTGCCGCAGCGGATGTTCGTCAGTTCCGGGCTAGAAGCACCATCCGAAAGCAGGCGCAGTAAGTTCGCTCGGCAATCGGCGACCGCTTCCGCCCGGACATCGACACCGTGGAGGTTGCGCGCCAGGATCGAATGCACGATACGGACATTGCGCTCCGCGCTCCGCGCTCCGGGCTCCGCGCTCGCCCTGCCGCAAGCCAGCAGGATTTCTTCCAGGACCTGCAGCGCCGCCCGCAGGATCGCGCCGTCGCCGCAGGTCGGGTCGAGTACGGTGATCCGGTTGGCAGCGGCCGCGAGGGCGGCCCGCAATTCCGTGAGGCTCGGTTCGGCGATCAGGTCCAGAATGAATCGCCGGCAATCGAGGTTGAGCGTCACCAGGTCATTGACGGTCGCAACCGCGCCGTCGTGCAGTCGTTGCAGCAGTTCCCGGCAGCGGCCTCGGCGGGCCAAGGATTCCAGTTCGGTCTCGGTGGGCAGGGCATTGGCAATAAGTAACTCCGGATACAAATAGCGTTCCGGTTGGTGGCGCAGCAGCTGCCAAACAGGTCCATCTAGTAGGAAGAGTGAGGGAAGTTGTTCAGCGGCGGCATCGAGCAGCCAGGGAAGAATCGTGCTGCGCGCGATGAAGCCCGCTACGTCTTCCCTGGTATAGTAGGCGCCGGCTGCCGTTTTTCGCTTGCGGGTGTTCACACCAGGATTCTAGCATTACCGCAAGAGATGTCCTGAAAGCCAAGGAGCCGACCATGTCCGCACCCGAAACGCCTCCCCCCAGCAAGGAAGAACTCAAGGCTGCTTTGAAGGCGTTCAAGAAGCGTCTGAAGCTGACGCGCCTCGACGATGAATCCCGGCTCGGCGGCGGCCATCTGAGCAAGGGCGGCAGTTCGGGCATCGTGGCCATCATGCCGCCGAACCAGTTTTCAGATGCCGTCTGGGAAGAGCTGGTCAAGCAGGGCAAGCTGAAATACATGGGGGATGGGGTGTATCGCCTGGTGGAAGAGTGACGCCGCGCGGCTGCGCCGCGCTCCGCCGCGGAGCGGCGGGCTACTATGTGAAAAACTGCCCATTCGCGCCGAAGACCTTGCCGTCCGCTTCCAGGTAGCCGCCGCGGCGCAGGTCGCCGATCAGG
>JAGVLI010000772.1 GCA_020054355.1 Planctomycetales bacterium
TATGCGGCTTACGGTTGCGTCATTAGTCGATACACCGCCAGCGGCGGTAGCGCTCCGAGACGGCAAATTCCAACTTGCGATCCAGGCTTTCCGTCTCACCCGGCGCGGCCGACCGCTGACAGTGTACTCGCGGCTGCGCCGCTCGTACCGCCGCGGAGCGGCGGGCTACTATGTGATCGGCACCACCACGTAGAGGTAATCCGGGCCGGACTTGAACAGCGCCGGCTTGTCCTTGTCGGCCAGCTCCACCGTCAGCGACGCGTCGCTAGGCAAGACGCGCACCATCTCGATCAGGAACTCCGGATCGAAGTTGATGCTTAAATCCTTGCCCTCGTACTCGATTGGCAGCTCGACCTTGGCCCGGCCGGTGTCCGCGCCCTGGGCGTTCAAGGTCAGCTTCTTCTTGCCGAAGGTGAAGGTCACGCGCTTGCTCTCGTCCTCGGTCATGATCTTGGCTTGCCGCACCGCCGTCTGGAAGCGGAGCAGGTCGAGCGTGATTTTGATCGGATGCTTTTCCGGCACCACGTCGCGGTAATTCGGAAATCGGCCCTCGACCAGCCGGGTCGTGATCGTCGCCCGTTCGGTCTTGAAGACGGCTTCGTTGTTCCGCAGGCTGAAGCGCACTGCCTCGCCGGCGTCTTGCAGCAGCCTTTCGAGCAGGCCCATCGCCTTGGTCGGCACCACATGCGTCTGGCCCTTGCTGTCGGCCGCCCCGTGGCTGGTGCAGGTGCCTGCCGCCAGGGCTAGCCGGCGGCCATCGGTGCCGATCAGCTTCAGCCGGCCGTCGGCTACTTCCCAGAGGACGCCATGCAGGGCGTAGCGATGATGGCTGCCTTCCTTCTTGTCCACCGAGAAGATGGTCCGGCGAATCAGCTCGCGGAGCGCTCCCGCTTGCAGTTCGTGATACTTGTCGTCGGTGAAGGACGGCACGTCCGGGAAGTTGGCCGGGTCTTCACCGGGCATCTCGAATTCGTTGAACTGACCGCGAATGATCGTCGCATCGGCGCTGGCTTCGAGGACCAGCTCCTCGTCGGTCGATTCGCGGAGGATGGCGGTCAGCTTGGCGGCGGGCAGGATGGCCTCGCCGGCTTCCTCGACCCGGACGCTGCGGACTTCCAGGCGGATGCTCAGGTCGAGGTCGGTGGCCAGCAGCGTGCAGCCGTTGGCGCCGGCGACGGCCTTGAGATTGCTCAGGATCGGCTTGACCTCGCGGGAAGCAACGGCTGCCCCGGCAATCTGACAAGCGGAGAGTAATCCTTCCCGGGGGCAAATGGCTTTCATTTATTAAACCCTTAAATCTCAATAGTAGTAGTAGCCAGGACTTTGCGAAAACGGTCAACCGCTCGGGCTAAGTTTCGTCAAGTTCAAAACAGCCAAGCAGTTGTGGAACGCTCCTCGTTGTGGAAAACCTGTTGTCCGACCGCCGGTTGCTTGTTGGCGGCTGTCGATGTTTCCCGCGTTGCGGGAACTGACGCGGGAACCGGAAGAACGGTCAACCATCGCCGACCGGCAAACGACCGTTGGTCAACGGGTTTTCCACAAGGGAATCTTGGGCGAAGCCGCAAGCGGCGCGCAACTCTCGGATGCTAGCCGACAGGGCTGCGTCCTGGGGCAGCGCGGCTGCTACCTTGCGGCAGGCATGCAGGACCGTGCTATGGTCCCGGCCGCCGAAGTACGCGCCGATCTCTTCGAGCGACAGGGCCGTCAGTTCGCGGGCGAGGTACATCGTCACCTGGCGCGGCAGCAGGGTGCGCCGTTCGCGGCTGGTCGTCAGCATCTGCCGGGGATCGACCTGGAAGCAGTTGCCGACCCGTTCGGCGATACGTGCAATGCTGGGGCGCGCGGCCTCCGCCTGTTCGCGGAAATGCTCGACGACCGCCGTCAGTTCGAGCGGCGCTGGGCGGAAGCGGGCTAGCAAGTCCAGGCGGTCGAGGGCGCTGCCCAGTTGTCGGCCGTTGCCGGGCAAGTGGTCCGCCAGCCAAGTCAGCACTTCGGGACGGACGGCCAGCTGCCGGCGCTGGGCTTTCGCTTGCAGGATCGCCAGCCGGCTGGAAGTGGAAAAGGCGTCCAGGCCAACTACCAGGCCGCCCGCGAGCCGGCTGGTCAGCCGGGCGGGCAGCAACACCAAGCAGCGCGGACTGACTGCCGTGGTCAGGATCATGGGCAGCCCGTGGACCAGTCGGTGGTCAAGCAGCTGAATGAAAGTCTCCGCCGCACGGGCCGGCAGGTGCTGTAAATCCTCGACGACCAGCAGGTCGACGTCAGCCTCACCAGCAAGTCCGTCAGGTAAGCGGCCGGCATCAACCTCCTTGAAGTCTCCAGCGCTCAGCACGATAACACTCAAGCCAGGAGTCTTGCGACAAGCTTCATCCACCAGGGCATGGACCAGATGCGTCTTGCCGGCGCCCGGCGGCCCGTGCAGGACCAGTGGGTTCAAAGGGCAAGCCGAAGACTGGGCGGCCAGGCAGTTGGCGACTCGCTGGATGGCAGCCAGGGCGAAACGGTTTTCCGGCACCGGTACCAGATGGGGAAGCGTCCAGGAATCGAGCCGCGCCCGGCTGGGGTGCATGGTTGCTCTCGTGGAAAAGGGCTGGCAAACGTGCGGTTATTTTAGCTGAAATTGGGGGTTCCGTAAAGGGTATTCACTCGTGTTTAAGTCATTATTTGTCAATAAGATAGGATTGGAATAGCGGTTGCGATGTTGGGGTGGGCCATCGCCGCGGCAGCTGCGACGAAAGATGGGAGCAAGGGGGGTCGGGACGAAATGAGATGAAACGAATTAACTTGATGAATTTCAATGTCTTATGGCAAGCCATTTCGTTTCACATGCAAAGCCGTAAACGGCCTGCCACCGCCGCGATCCGTCGAGCGGCTTCGTCGATGTCAGCCTCGGTGAGCAGGGCGCTCAGGCTGAAGCGCATGGCTGAGGCCAGCTGCTCCGCCGGGACGCCCATCGCCTGTAACACTGGTGACGGCAAGAGCGAACCGCTGGAACAGGCGGAGCCAGTCGAGCAGGCGATGCCGGCTAGGTCGAGGTTCATCAGCAAGGCATCGGCCCGGCAGCCGGGAAAGGACAGGTTCAGGGTGTGGGGCAGGCCGAAACCGGGGGTGCCCTCGGCGGGGCCGTTGAGTACGACCGGGGCAGCCTGCCGTTGCAACAGGTCCAGGAACCGCCGGCGCAGGGTCAGGACGCGGTTGAAGCGCACGGCCGACTCCTGATGGGC
>JAGVLI010000123.1 GCA_020054355.1 Planctomycetales bacterium
CGCTGATCGTCGGCCTGGGCAGCGTCGGCCGTCGGGCGCTGCTGGAACTGCGCTGCCGGTTCCTGGACCGCTTCGGCGACCTGAGCAAGATTCCGCTGATCCGCCTGCTCTACGTCGATTGCGACGCCGACGCCGTCCGCAATGCCAGCCGCGGCGCTCCGGAAGTGGCGCTGGGCCAGGGACAGGTGTATCATCTGCCGTTGCAGCCGGTGGCGAACTATCGCCGCCGCATTCTCGATCATCTGAACGAATGGCTGCCGCGCGAGAAACTCTACTCGATCCCCCGGTCGTTGCAGCCGCAGGGCTGCCGGGCGCTGGGCCGGCTGGCCTTTTCCGACAATCACCTGCGCTTGCTGTCCCGCCTGCGCCGCGAATTGCAGCAGGCGACCCATCCGGACATCCTCTATCAATCGGTCAGCCAGACCGGGCTGGCCCTGCGGGAGAACCTGCCGCGCGTCTACCTAGTGGCGGCTTCCGGCGGCGGCAGCAGCGGGATGCTCGCGGACCTGGGCTACGCCTTGCGCGGCCTGCTCAAGCAGCTGCACTTCACCGAGGCGGAAATCCTGGCGTTCCTGGTGTGCGGCGCGCCCAGCGATCCCGCCACTCCTGTGGCGGAGCAGGCCAACACCTACGCTTGCCTGACGGAGCTGAATCACTTTGCCGATCCGAGCGCGCCGTTTTCCGCCCAGTACGGCCCCGATGCGCCCCGGCTGCGGGAAGAAGGCACGTCCTTCAATTCCGTTTACCTGGCGCAGCTCGCGCACCGCTCGCCGGAAGCGCTGCGCGACACCGTCGCCCACCTCGGCAGTTACCTGTTTCACGATCTGACGACTCCTCTCGGGGCCAAGCTCGAACGCAGCCGGAAGGCGCGGCCCGCCGACGGCGCGACGCCCTTCCGCAGCTTCGGCACCTTCGCCGTCTGGTTCCCGCGCGGCTTGATGCTGCGGCTGGCCGCCCGGCAGACCTGCGCCCAGCTGCTGGCGGACTGGGAAACGCCCGATCCGGACCATCCCGATCATGGCACCATCGAGACCGCCTGCCTCGACGCCCTGAACGATCCCGAGCTGGAATTCGAGAAGCTGTCGGATTTGATCGAGGAAACGGCCCGTCTGCCCAGCGAGGGCAAACCCGCCGAGGCGCTCACCGGCTTCCTCTGGCAGCTGGAGGAGCAGTCGCAGAGCGCGGTCGCCCAGGAAGACCCAGGCAACTGGTCCCGGCAGGCGCTGGGCCACTTGCAGGAGTGGATCGGCAGCGGCCTGGTCACCGAGCACGACAGTTCCTGGCGGCAAAGCCGGCTGGGGCGCGCCCTGAATACCGCCGTCAGCCAGGCGGCCCAGAAATGGGACAGCCAGCTTTCCAAGGTCGCCTTCGCGCAGATGGACCGCAAGGGCCGTCGGCTGTCGGCCGCCGAGAATGCCTTCGAGATCATGATGCAGTTCTGCAAGGAATCGATGGCCGAGGTGCGCAACCGGCTGGGTCCCAAGACCGAACGCACCCAGGAAATCTGGCACCGGCTCGACACCGCCCTGGAAAGCTGCCTGGGCGCGGGCGGCGGCTTCAACTTCTTCGGCAGCCGGGCGAAGCGCGTGCTCCGCAATTTCATGGACCAGCTGGCCGCTTATGCCCGGCACCACTTGAACGAACTGGTGACCAGCGCCAGCATCCGCTTCTACGGCCAGCTCTACGGCCGGTTCGAGGAACGGCTGCGCGAGCTGTCGTTCTGCCGCCAACGGCTGCGCCACTTGCAGGAAATGCTGGAGGCCCCTTCGGAGGATGCCGAGGCCATGGCGTCCGGCCGCTTCAACGCCGAGACCACGCCGAGCAGCAGCCCGCCGCCGGTGTCGACCGAATCCTACTGGGACGACATCCGCGAATCGTCCACCGTGCGGGTGGTGCTGCCCGACGGTGAAACCGACCTGGGCAAGGCGGCGGAACAGTTCGTCGGCCAGCTGTCGGACGAGCACTGGGAAAAGCTCGATCAGGCGTTGCAGGAGCGCGTGCTGGCCCCGCTGGGCGGCTTGCACCATCTTTGCACGTCGAGCGGCGACCTGCTGCGCGGCCTGGCCAGCCCGCTCACCGAGCAGGCAGCCGTCACGCTGGGCGAACTGCTGCCGGTGACGGACGTCGCCGAGGTGGAATTCTCCGCGGCGGCGGCAGCGGGCAGCAACATTCACAGCCGCACCCAGGCCCACTACGACCAAGCGGTGCCGCTGGTGGAAAGCCGAGGCGCTGCCAACCAACACGGCTTCCTCCTGCTGCCCGCCAGCGAAGCCGGCAAGAACCTGGGCGAGCAGGCCAAGCAAGCCATCCCGACGCTGAATCTGCTCAAGGTGCCGGGCCAGGCCGACCTGATGTTCTGTCGCGAGCAGGGCTGCCTGGGCACCGAGGACATCCAGCGGCTGCTCCGCCCCTTCCGTCCTGCCTATCAGGCCGTGGTAGGCAACCCGCCGGCCTCGCCGCACGCCCGCTTCGACATCAGCGACTGGGTGCCGATCGAACCGTAGGCATTGACGTGGCGACAGGTTTCCAACCTGTCCCATGAACCGGACCAATCCGATGGAACTTGGCCCCAAGTCGGACTCCCCTCCCCTTCCAGAACTCTACGGCTTCCGCCGCACCGTCTGCGGCTGCGAATTCTGCCGGGCGCCTTGCAAGCACATGCCGGGCACGCTCGACGTCACCGACCTCGCCCGGCTCTGCCCGGCCGGTCAGGAACTGATCCCCTGGGCGGAAGAACATCTGCGCGCCTTGACCGACAAGTCCGTGCCGACGCTGGTTCCCGTGCGGCAAGCGAACGGCAGCTGTCACTGGCTCTTCGACGGCCAGTGCGCCGTCCACGAGCATTCCCCGTTCGGCTGCGCTTACTTCGATACGCACATGACGGACGAAGAAGCGCAGAAGCGCGCCGAAGCGACCATCAATGCCCGCCGCGAGGACGCCGCCCGCAACGGCCCATATTTCCAGGTTTGGCAGCATCTGTGCCGGAAGGGTTTGACCGCCCGCTCGGGAGATCGGCCCGGACTGGCGCGGGACCTGCAAGCGTTGCAGAACCTGGCGCTGCGCAGCCGACGGCGGCAATCGTCTTGAGAGTTCGGCATTGTCAGGCACAAGCCTGAAGCGCAAGCGAAGGGCGAGAATCAATCCTTCGCTTGCGCTTCAGGCTTGTGCGCCGAAATGGATGAGGAATTGTCCCGACAGCATTACTCCGCCGGCGCCGCCGTCGTCACGCCGCGACGCAGGGTATGAGGAAACAGCAGGTGTTCGGGCGGCGGCGGCGCTTCAGTAGCCAACTCCCGCAACAGCAGCTGCATTGCCCGCTGGCCCAGGGCGTACCAGTCGGCCTGATAGCAGGTCAGGCCCGGCACGTCCTCGCCGCCGCTGCCCATCAGGCTCAGGTCTTCGGGCACCCGCACGCCATGCTTGGGCAGCACTTCCATCACCCAGCGCGCCAGACTGTTGTTGAAGCACACCAGGGCCGTCGGCCTGGGCGTCAATTTCAAGAACTGATCCACGACCTGCTCGGCCCCGGCAGTGGTCAATTCCGTGTACAGCTCCCAGGCCCGGCGGCGCGGCAGCTTGGCGTCGCGCAGCCCTTGCCGATAGCCCGTGATCCGCCAGGGATTCAGGTCCGTCCGGTGCCAGAGGGCCAGGGCGATCCGGCGATGGCCCAGGTCGGCGAGATGGCGCACCGCCTGGCGGGCGCCCTCGAAGGAATCGTCGCGGACCGAGCTGATTCTCGGCAATGGCAGGTCGTGATCCAGCAGCACGGTCGGCAGCCCCAGGCCGGCCACCTGGCGCAGCAGTTTTTCTTCCCCGTAGGACGCGAACAGCACGCCGCGCAGCCGGGCGCTCTGGCTCAGCTTCTGGAACGCCTTGCTCATCTGGCTCTGCGGGGCACGGCGGACCACCAGCTCGAAGCCGCTGCGGCCGGCTTCCTCGATCGCGCCTTGCAGCATTAGGCCGCTGATCGCCCGCGTCACCGCTTCTTCCTGCCCGGTGCTGGCCGGGTAATCGGCTTGCAGATAGCCCAGCAGCGTGGAAGGCGCGGGCTGGAATTGCAGGTTCAGCTCCGGGTGGTGCGTGAACGTGCCCTTGCGGCGGAATTTCTTCAGCAAGCCTTCCTTGGCCAGCGTGTCGGTCGCGCGCCGCACGGTTTCCCGGCTGACGCCCAGCTGATCGGCCAGCTCCACTTCCGTGGGCAGCCGGTCGCCGATGAACTGACCGTTCTTGATGGCCTCGCGGAGCATCTGCGTGACCTGCTGCACCAGGTTCAACGGCCGCACGATGCGATCCATGCCGCCCGGTTCGGCTGCCGGCGCCCGCCCGCTTTTCGATGATGGCTTGCTCATACTTCCCACTTATACAATCCGTGTGTCATTTCGTCCAGAGTGTAGGGCGGGTTCGGCGAGCCGGATAGGATGAACGGGCTTGCCGCGATCCCGCCGCGCCGCTCCAAGAAAAGCACGGCACCGCCGACCCTCCGGTGTTATTCTTGGTAATCATTTTTGATTGGACTGGCCGAACGAGGAGATTGCATCCATGCTACGTCACTGGAGCGCCGTCGGCGGCGCGATCCTGCTCGGGCTGGGCTTCTGCTGCGGCTGGCTGTGGCGCGAC
>JAGVLI010000366.1 GCA_020054355.1 Planctomycetales bacterium
CCAAAGGCCGCTGCCGTTGGACGGAAGCCGTCGAGGTCGCCCGCAAACTGCTGGCAAGACCAGCCTGACCCAGACCGCGCCGTCCTGGACGGCCGCAACCCACGAGGATCAACATGAACCAGCTACACGAGGACATTGTCCATCAGTGCATCAAGGCGGTCGGCAGCGCCTGGGTGCGCGTCTGCATCGCCCACGGCATGCACGACGGCGAGGAGCTGGGCATCGCCGCCATCGAGCTAGCCGAGGCGGAACAGGCATTCCGTCTGCTCGGCATCCCCTACACGCCGCCCGTCCATCCGCACTGCCCGGACCTGCATCGAGAAGTCCTGGCGTTCGGCCAGATGTCGCGGCGGTACTTCGGAGACGGCGACCCCCTGACGCCCGGCGACATCGCGGAGTAAAAGATCGTGTTCGAGAAGTTCGCCATGCTCCAGCCCGCGCCGTGAAATGAAACGACCCGAAGCGTCGGCCAACGCTCCGGGTCGGAATCTGGTTGCCGGCGTCTGGCAGTTTCCGGCTTGGATCATCCTATTCCAGGCTTGGAGATTTCTCAATGTCGGCAGGCACCAAAAGGCAGCGCCGCCCCATCCACGAGAACGATCCGGCTACCGCCGCCGCGCTCTTCAACGACAATCAGCCGCTGGCCCACTGGATCGCCAACGGCTTCCGCCGCAAGGCCCTGGCCGCACACGTGGACATGGACGACGTGCGGCAAGCGGGCCTGGTGGGACTGTGGCAAGCAGCCGTCCGCTTCGACAGCAGCCGGGGCTTCAAATTCTGCACCTACGCGACCGTGGGCATCCGCAACACGATCCTCAAGCATTTCAGCGAGGACGCCAAAGCCCGCCGTCTGAAGACCTGCAACAACGAAGCCGAGCATGAACACGCGCTGGCCAAGCCGGATCAGAGTATCGAGCCGGATGTCCCCGGCATCCTGGACCGGGCGATCCGCAAACTCAAGCCGCGCGAGCGGCGAATCATCCGCCAACGCTACGGCCTGCGCCGCGGCGAGCGGCGTCACAGCGGCGACACGATGGAAGCGATTGCCAAGCGCCACGGTGTCACCAAGCAGGCTATCGATCAATCCTTGGCCAGGGCGCTGCGCGACTTGCGGTACGTCCTCGGCACCACGAACCTGTGACGGGCAAGCGGCTGGGATTCCGGGCGAGTATGCCGCCAACGAAATCCGCAAAGACTTCACGGTCAGCGAGCGCGTGGCCATCGGCAAGGCCATCGAAGCCCAGATTGGAAATCGACAGGGGCAACGTGTTGACATCAAGGAAGTTGTGGAAGGCGAACTTCCCCGCAAATGCGAGGAAGTTGCCAAAGGCAAGGAATCCGCTGAAGTGGCGGCAGAAGCCGCCGGCTTCAAGAGTGACGACACCTACCGGCGTGCAAAGGCTGTCGTCGAGAAAGCCGCGCCGTCCGTGGTCAAGGCCGTGGACGCCGGCGAGGTCAGTGTTTCGGACGCCGATCATCACGACGATCGCTCGCCGTCCTCGGCGCCGGCCGGTTGCAGCTGCAAGTCCTCGGGCGGGGTGGGCAGCAGCTTCGCGAAGATGCCCTCCCAGAACCGATCCCGGTGAACGGCCGACTCCTGGACCCAGCGGAGCAGCGCCCACGCTGCCATGCTGGGCGCGTCGGCCGGCTGCAGGTCGGCATTGTCCAGGTGAGCGGCGACCCACAGCACCGCATCCTGGCTTCGCTCCTGTGCCGGCGTCGTCTTCGATTCCGCCCACGGCTGCGGCCGTTCGATGTTCTGGCTCAGCGCCTCGGCCTGCGCAGCCCGCCGGCCCTTCAAGACGACCGTGCGGCCGTCCAACGGCGGGAACTGCTCGGCAGCCTGACGCCAGGCTTCGACTGGCTCGACGCCCTCGGCCTTCAATGACTCCCTGACCTTCAAGAAGGCAGGCCAGCAACCTTGATTCAGCAGTCGTTGCTTCAGCCTGCCCTTGCTCTCGACGCCCACGATGGCACCCCCTTTCGTTCGCTGGGACTGCCTGTATTTTACCCGCCCGCCGGCAAACCCCCAGGTCGGCAGTTCTCTCGCGCGGGTCTGCGAACGCGCTGCGCGTTGAACCGCTGACGGCGAATCGACCGGATTTGCCGCAAGTCCAGGAAGGCAACGGCGCTGCTGTTGCAGGGCAGGATTCGCACTGTGTGTATCGGGAAAGGTGGAGGGCGGGAGCATCCTGCCTCGGTGCTGGGCTGTGTTCCGACCCTGCCCATGCCTCTGCCTTTGGCCGTCTTCATG
Organism: Planctomycetales bacterium; assembly: GCA_020054355.1. Classification (GTDB taxonomy): domain Bacteria; phylum Planctomycetota; class Planctomycetia; order Gemmatales; family Gemmataceae; genus JAGVLI01. The sequence continues at coordinate 2,255 of JAGVLI010000366.1, forward strand.
CTCTTGGCAGTCGTGCCGTCATGCTCTTTCGCGTGGCTGCCTCCGTGCTGCGTTCGACCCTGTTCAACGTCATCTTGATGATCGTGTTGCCGCGTGGTCCTGCTCTGCATTCTTGGTCTTTGGCACGGCCGCTTGTGCGTTGTCCAACTTCGGGAATTATTACCCGAAGTCCCCCGCGCCGTTGTTGATCGTCATGCCGCCCGCCAGGATCGCCGCCGCGCGGCTCGCCATGCGCCCTTCCTCCACCGCCTGCGCCAGCTCCGGGATGCCCTGCTCGATCACCTTCGTGGCGTAGTCGATGCTCTTGCCGCTGACGTTGAAGGCTTTGCCGACCTGGTCGCGGGAGTCGCCCGTTGAACCCTCCGGTAAATTTTCCGGAGGGTTTTTCTTGTTGCCGCGCCCGCCACTTCCGTCCTGCCCCTTGCCGGCTTTCATCCGCTCCTTCGCCTGCTGATCGTAGAACTTCCGCGCCTTGGCCCCGGCGACAGACCACGCCGTGCATAGGCCGTTCGCTGGCGCGTCCTGGCCGGTGCAGACGAGCCGTTGGCCACTTTCGCCGGCCGATGCGTCTGCGGGCCTCGTAGGCGTGCCAGCGAGTTGCTGCCGGTTGCGCCTTGCTTCCCGGCCGTCGCCGTCATATCTTCTCCCTGCCCCGCCGCGCGGTTCGTTCGATGATGGGCGACGTCGGACAGCTGCCAGGCGGGG
>JAGVLI010000210.1 GCA_020054355.1 Planctomycetales bacterium
ACGCTGCTGGCCCGCGCGGTGGCGGGCGAAGCCGGGGTGCCGTTCTTCAGCATCAGCGGCTCGGAGTTCATTCAAATGTTCGTCGGGGTTGGGGCGAGTCGGGTTCGAGACATGTTTAAAACCGCCAAGGAAAATGCCCCTTGCTTGCCCGGTGAGACCGCGATCACTCTCAGCGGCGGCCGCCAGATAACGATCCAGGAAATGTTCGAGAAGCGCATGGTCGGCGCGCGTGTCCCCGCCATGACGGAAAAATTCACCCTGGAAGACGCCACGGTCATCGGCATCACCCGCAAACCTTGCACCGATCTCTGGGAAGTCGCGACCGCCACTTCCACGATCAGAGCCACGGGCAATCACCTGTTTCCCGTCCTGCGCGGCGCCGGGATGGAGTGGGTACGCGCGGACGCGCTGACCGAAGGCGATTACGTCGCCGTGCCGCGCCAGGTTCGGACGACCGCGAAGCCTCCGCTCTACGGCGAATTCCTCCCGCCCGAGACGCAGGTGCGATTTCGGGGCGAGCCGCCGAACCGTCGCCGGACCCGTTTAAGTGCAGTGTTGACCGAACTGCCGGCTTGCCACGCCAACATCGAATGTTGGTTCATCGGCCGAGGCGGATTCGTCTCTTCGTATCTCCGGCGAACGCCGCTTCACGTGAATGAAGACCTGCTCTACGTGTGCGGCTTGCTCGCCGCCGATGGCCGCCTGGGGCAGCCTGGCGAGCGCTCGATCCTGTTCTACAACACGGAAATCACCCTGCACGAGCGGATGCGAGAAATCCTGGCCGAGCAATTTGCCCACGAAACGAGTTGTCGGCTCAACAAAAAGTACTTCCACTCGATCCTGCCGCAGGGAACCAAGCCGCTGACTCTCCAGGATTGCTACACGTCCCATATCAACAACAAGTTGCTGTGCGAGGGCCTCCGCGCGATCGAGGACCGGGTGCTCGAATTGCCTGTGACGCTGATTGCCGCATGGCTGCGGGGCGTTTTCGACGGCGATGGGTGTGTGCGCGTCAGTCGCACCGCGCCGCAACTGACCATCTCCGCCTGGAACGAACAGGCGAATCAGTTCATCCGCAACGCCCTGCTGCGCGTCGGCATTGTGGTCAGCCAGGCCGCGGCCGCACGGGCCGGCGCCGATGGCAATATCGTGATTACCGGGCGGGAGAATATCATTCGCTTCATCGAGAAGATTGGCGCCCACCATCCAGACAAGCGAGCCAAGCTGGCGGCACTTGAGGAGTTTTTGGCCGACAGGACCACCTCGGCGTCCCGAGTTGATGCCGTGCCGGTCGGTCCATTGCTCCGCGAAGCGCGCCTCTCGATCGGCATGGGGCAGCGGGCTTTCCAGCAGGGCCATTACGTCAGTTACTACGAACGAGGGTTGGTCGTCCCTTCTCGCTCCAGTCTGCAAGCCGTTGTGAATGAGCTTGACGAGTGGCGTGCGGAACGTGGCTTGGAATTGACCGAGGAAATCGCCACGTTGATGGACCTGACTCACTCGGACATACTCTGGTCGAAGATTCAGCGGATCGCGCCGGTCGCGCCGGTCGAGTACGTCTACGACCTTTGCCTCGACCGCCATAACTGCTTTGTCGCTAACAATACCATCGTCCACAATTGCCTCCTCTTCATCGACGAGATCGACGCTGTCGGCCGGATGCGCGGCGCCGGCGTCGGCGGCGGTTCGGACGAGCGCGAGCAGACGCTGAACCAGATTCTGAGCGAGATGGACGGCTTCCTGCCCACGGAAATGGTGATCGTGATCGCGGCCACCAATCGGCCCGACGTGCTCGACTCCGCCCTGCTGCGGCCCGGCCGGTTCGACCGGCACGTCACCATCGACCGCCCGACCTGGCAGGGCCGGCTGGCCATCCTCAAAGTCCACACCCGCAACAAGCCGATGGCCGACGACATCAACCTGGAGAGCATCGCCCGCAAGATGATCGGCATGACCGGCGCCGACCTGCGCAACCTGGCCAACGAGGCGGCGCTGCTGGCCACGCGCGAAGGCAAGAGCAAGATCGACCGGCTCGATTTCGAGCGGGCCGCCGACCGGGTGCTGATCGGCCCGAAGCGCGAAGAGGTGCTGACGCCGGAAGACAAGAAACGGACCGCGTATCACGAAGGCGGCCATGCGCTGGTTACCTGGCTGGTGCCGGAATCCGACCGGCCGATGAAGGTGTCGATCGTGCCGCGCGGCCAGTCGCTGGGCGTGAACATCAGCGTGCCGGACGAGGAGCGCTATCATCGCGGCCTGGACTATTTCAAGGCCCGGCTGGTGATGACGATGGGCGGCCGGGCGGCGGACCGGCTGGTCTACGGTCAAGCCTATGCGGGCGCGGAAAGCGATCTGAAGCAGGCGACCCGCCTGGCCCGCTACATGGTCACGCACTGGGGCATGAGCGACCGGCTGGGACCGATGTCGTTCCGCGTCGGCGAGGAACACGTCTTTCTCGGCAAGGAAATCCAGGAGCCGAAGGATTTCAGCGAAGGCACCGCCAACATCATCGACGAGGAAGTGCAGAAACTGCTGCGCGAAGCCGACGAACTGGCCTACCAGCTGCTGCGCGACAACCGGGCCGACCTGGACAAGATCGCCGAGGCCCTGCTGCAACGCGAAGAGTTGCAGCGCGAGGAGATCGAGGAGTTGCTGAAGAAGAACGAAAACGTGCGCGACGGCCAGCCCAGCCCGGAAATCATGGCACCCGTGATTCCGCAGTGACGAGCAATGGCCACGCAGGCGACCTGCCGCACTGGCGTCGCCTTCATCGTGCTCGGAGGTCCGCATGAACGACTCGTTAGCTGCCGCGACCTGCCTGGCTATTCCGCCCGATGTCCAGGAATTTGCCGTCAAAAAAGAGGTCAGCCCTTACCTGAATGCGGTGCTCGACTTGGCCCAGCGCGCTTTCCCTTCATCCGCTCTGTGCGTGTCGTTGGGGCATGATGCCGAGGACGCAAGACATCAGTACATCGCCTTGGATGTCGAGGTCGGCGGTCAGGCGACCGAGGAGTTGCTAGCTGGGCAACGGACCTGGTCCGCGGGAATCAGTCGCCTTTGCCCGTCGCGCCACGCCGTCTGCTTCGTGCTGGGTTGGCGATGAATTGGCGAGACTTCCTGCCGCTGGCGGCCCGATTGGCGGCAGATGCTAGGGCTACTTCCAGGCATTGTTTGGCCGTGGGTCACGATTCCAATCGTGACAGGCGGTGAAGATTGTCACGATTGGAATCGTGACCCACGGGCAAGTGGTCACTGGATTTGGCACTAGTGGATTTTTCAGCCGCGCGCAGCGGGAGGGCGCGGCTCATGCTGAGCCGCGCTCTCCCGCCAACCGTCTCCGAAGACGGCGAGGTGCGAACCGTCCTTGGTAAACCGCAAGCGGCGAAACGGGACAGCGGCCATGCAAATCCTCATCACCGCCGAACGCATCCAGGAACGGCTGGACGAACTGGCGGTGGAAATCAAGCAGCACTATCGCGAGCAGCCCATCACCATCGTCGGGGTGCTGACGGGCTGCCTGATGTTCCTGGCCGACCTGGTGCGCCGGCTCGACATGCCGGTGCGCCTGGCGCTGATTCAGGCGTCGAGCTACCGGGGTGCCGTCACCCGGCCCGGTGAATTGCAGGTGCAGGCGGAGCTGGTTCCGGACCTGCGCGGCCGGCATGTCCTGCTGCTCGACGACATCCTCGATACCGGCCGGACGCTGGGGCATCTCGTCGGGCAGCTGCGCGGCCTGGAACCGGCGTCGCTGCGGGTCGGCGTGTTGCTGCGCAAGGAAGGACGGCAAGAGCTGCCGCTGGAACCCGACTACTGCGGCTTTCGCATTCCGGACCTGTTCGTCATCGGTTACGGCCTGGATTTCAACGACGAGTATCGCCATTTGCCCCACGTGGCGGTGCTGCCGGCGGCAACTTCCTCGACGACGGATCGCGCGTGAAAGTCCTTTTCCTGATTCCCCGGCTGGATTACAGCGGCCCGGCCAAGCAACTGTGTTTGCTGGCGGCGGGGCTGGAACGGCCCCGCTTCGAGCCGCTGGTCTGCGTCCTGGGCGGCGACGGACCATTCGCACAGCCGTTGCGCGAGCGCGGTGTGCGCATGGAATTCCTGGGCGGCAGCCATTGGTGCGATCCTCGACCGGTACTGAAGCTGCGGCAGTTGTTGCGTGGCTTCGCACCCGATGTGGCGCATGTCTGGCGCTCTTCAGCCCTGCCGTATCTTCGCCTGGCCGCCGGACGGGGCGGCGTCTCCGGACGGGGCGATGTCTTCGATCGGGGCGTTCACGTCGAGCCGCGTGCCCGGAAGGATGGGCTCGCGGTTCCGCGCCGAACAGCCCGCCACCACGG
>JAGVLI010000257.1 GCA_020054355.1 Planctomycetales bacterium
CACGGAGCCGATGGGCCGGGCCTGGATCGGCTCGCCGCGCAGGTAGCGTTGCAGGTCGTCGGCCAGGTGCTGCGCGCTGGGGTAGCGTTTCTGCGGTTCTTTTTGCAGGCACTTCATGCAGATGGTCTGCAAGTCGCGCGGCAAGCGCGGCTGCAGCTGGCTCAGCGGCGGCGGTTCCTCGGAGGCCACTTGCAGCATGGTGTCCAGCGGCGTTTCCGAGCGGAACGGCGGCTGCCCGCACAGCACTTCGTAGAGGATGGCGCCCAGGGAATAGACGTCCGAAGCCGGGCCGATTTCCTTCACCCGGCCCATCGCCTGTTCGGGGGCCATGTAGCTGGGCGTGCCCATCACGGTGCCGGTCTGCGTCTGCTGCACGCCCGGGCGGACGCGCTTGGCCAGGCCGAAGTCGGTGATCTTCGGCTGGCCGTCGGCCGTCAGCAGCACGTTGGCGGGCTTCAGGTCGCGGTGGACGATGCCGCGCTGGTGGGCGTAGTGCATCGCCCGCGCCAGCTTTTCGAGCACCTCGGCGGCGGTGCGCGGCGGAAGCAAGCCGTCGCGCAGCTTCTGTGCCAGGCTGCCGCCTTCGACGAACTCCAGGGAAAAGTAAGGCCGGCCGTCGTGCGCGCCGATCTCGTAAATCTGCACGATATGCAGGTGCTGCAAACCCGCGACCGCCGAAGCCTCGCTCTGGAAGCGCAGCAGGTCGCCCGGCCCCAGGTGGATGCCGGCCAGGATCATCTTGAGGGCCACCAGCCGCCGCAGGCCGATATGCCGGGCCTTGTAGACGACGCCCATGCCGCCGCGGCCCAACTCCGCCAGGATTTCATAGCCCGGCACCGACTGGCGCACCTCCAGCGACACCTCCGCGCCGGGGCCGATGGTCGCCTCGAACGCCAAGTCGTCCTCTCCGGGGACGCCCATATCGGACGCGGGAATGGTGACGGCGGGATCGTGGCTCGGAGTGCGGCCCAAATGCGGCCAGGAGCCAACCGGCAGGTTCTCGATCAAGGCCGAAGTAGCGCCTTCCGCGATGCGCGCGGCGAGTCCGCAGATGGGGCAAATCGGCAAGGGCAGCGCGGGGGTGTCCCCTTGCTCCCACTCGTGCCCTTGCGTACAGATCAGGCGGCTGGCCATGCAACGCTTCCGGAGAGCGGCCGAGCGAATCCCTTGCGATTATCGCAACTCCGCCAGGCAACACAAGCGGGAAGCATCGCTGGCGGCTTCGCACCCCAGCACTTGACGGCCGACATTTGCTGCATGAGGATAGTTGCGGATTGCGAGCATTCCGACAAACCAAGGCGGCCGATTGCGTGGAGTACCAGCGCCGTGGCGAACCCCAGCGAAAAAGACCTGGCGTATATTCAGCGGGCCGAGGCAATGGCCTGGCCCGATTTGACCGCCCTCTGGGAGCTGATCAAGGCCGGCAATACGCCAGGTTGGGAGAACGGCAAGGCATTTGAGCATCTGGTGATCCGCGCCTTCAAGCTTAATGGTTTGGAAGCCGAATACCCCTATGACGTACCGCCGGGCGGCAAGCCTATCGAGCAGATTGACGGACTCGTCCATTTGCATTCGCACACTTTTCTGATCGAGTGCAAAGACCGGGCTGGCGTCGATATCGTAGCTATCGCGAAGCTGAGGCATCAATTGCTGCGTCGGCCGGAAACTACGTTGGGATGTGTTTTTGCCGCCGGTGAATTCACCGAGCCCGCGCTCATCATCACGGATTTGACCGTGCCGCATCGCATCCTGCTTTGGTCGGTGCTGGACATCGAAGAGTGTCTGGCCCAGCAGAACTTCGCTGCCGTCCTATTGACGAAATATCGTCATCTGTGCAAGTATGGACTTACCGATCATTCCCTCAATTACAAAAAGCATGAAGTATGAGCCAGCGAGCCAGACTCCACATTGTCGTTGAAGGTCGGACGGATGCACAGATCATCCGGGCCATCGTAGGCAAGGACCTGGCTGGGTCGCTGCGGTTCTTCGCCTCGGGTGGACGTACTTCCCTCGCCACCATGGGAAGAAATATACTGGTCCACGAAGGCGGGCCCGTGCTCGTCGTCATGGATGCGGACACCACGAACCAACGGCTGGTGGACGACCAGAAATCGCTGACCTACCTGGCAATGAGCGGCGTCGCGCCCACCGGCTACTCAGGGTTAAGCGATCGGGTCAAAGTGTTCGCCTTCGTGCCGGAAATCGAGGTGATCTTCTTCGAGGTCCCGCAAGTGCTCGAATCGATCCTGGGCAAGCCCGTCTCCGAAGAACAGGTCCAAGAGGGCGTGCTCACTCCCAAAACCGCGCTCGCAAAGATATTGGGCGCTAGTCAAGTCCTCACGCTCGCGGCGGGCCTGACCCCGCAAGCGGCGGAACTCCTGGCGTCGGGCCAGCAAGCCCAGTCTTTGAAGGAAACCATTGGGTCCATGATGGCGACGGCGGTCAACGTCTAGCGCGGAATCCAGACCTTCCGTCCGCGCGAATTTCAGGTCAATCCTTCTTCGCGGGCTTCAGTTCGGCAATGGCCTTCTTGTCGGCCTCGTTCAGAGTCCGGACACGAACGTCCCGCACCGCTCCCGTGGTTTCATAAGTGGCGATGCCGAAGGGCGTGCTGGCGTTGCATTCGACGCGGATGGAAATTTTGCGGTCCGTGGTGTCCTGGTCCACGACCTTTTCCTGGTCGATCCAGGCTTCGATGCGCTTCTCGCTCACCCGGATGCGCAGGCGATACCACTGGTCGGCCTTGAAGTCCCGATCCGTGCGCGTGTCGTTCATCGAGGCGTCCATGAAGTCGAGGCTCGACAGGCCGACCACGGTGCCGCTCCAGCCGCCGACCACCAGCGAGCAGAAGTCCTTGCCGACCGGAAAGGTCGTGGTGCAGAAGAAGTCGTTGCCTTCGAGCTTCTTGCCTTCCAGGGTGACTTCGTAATCCATCTTGGGGAAGTCGCCCCTGGTGTAGGTAGCGCCGGTCATGTGCTTGCCCCGCTCCAGGAGCAGCATGCCCTCCTTGGCCTGCACCTTGCCCGCGCCGAAGAAGTCGGACGGTTCCCAGCCGTTCAGGGTCTTGCCGTCGAACAGCGTCTTCCAGCCGGCCTCATCCTTCGGGGTCCCTTTCTTCTGGGTCTTGGCGACTAGTGTGGCCAGCTCCTCGTCCGGGACTGTCACCGGGTGCCGGACCCGGCCGCAACCGCTGAAGGCCAGCAGCAAGCAAACGAGCGTCAGCCGGTAAGCGTGTGGGTGCATGACGAGCATCCTGGTATGCAAAGGTGGGTGTGGTAAGCGTTCCCCCAACGGTAGCGTTCAGGGCAGTTGTTGGCAAGTAACTCGTGGGTCAAGTTTCCAACCTCACTGCCGACCCTGGACAGGCCATCAGCCACACTTTGACAGACCAGACGCACTTGCCGGGGTCAAACGTCCCTCGTCGAATTCTGCCAGTTTTTGCAACAAATCCCGAATTCACCAGAAAACATGACGTATAGTCTCTTTGCGTGAGTCAGGAGGTGATGACATGCTCTGTCTATTTGGAGGAACTTGATGTCTGTTTCTTCCGCCACGGCGCTCGAACAAATCGGTCAGCTTGGTTCAGTATTGCTGGATTCGCTTCAGCAATGGTGTTCAGCAAGGCAGATGTACGCGGACGGGTGGGTGAAAGAGACGAGATGGAGCAACGAACTGGGTGAAGTCCTCAATGCGCAAGGAATGCGCACTGTGCATCAAGGCCCATATCCTGGGTCCAGAAAATCCTGCGACCTAATTTCGCACTTGGGAGATGGCTCTGAATTTTGGCTTGAGATCAAGGGTGCGTGGCTGATCACGCGCCCCTTCGTACACAGCGACGGACGCCGGATCGGCGGTAAGAGAAACACAAGTTACAGGAAACACTTGTTTCACGAGGACGAATCGGCGCTCAAGGATGTGGCGGTGAAACTCTCCAGCATTGCTGGTCCCAACAAGTACGTTGGCTTCTTGCTGATTGGCTTTGATTCAGTTCATCTGCCAATGGACAAGGAGATTGACGAATTGCTATCCAAGGGCCAGCTGAATTCTGGGGCTTGGACCGCCATGTACCGAGATTGGCCGAACCAACTGGACAAAGATTACCGCATCCGGTGCTGGTTCTGGTATCGATCCGCCTGACAGACCTGGCGGGCCAACCTAACTTGAACGTCGCGTGAGAGCCGAACGGTGTAAAGCGCCGTTCGGCTCGCGGGACCTACCGGCGCGCGAAAGCGGCGGCACGGATGTCTCTCGCCCGTGCCGCCGCCAGGGTCCATGGCTCTCTCATTTCATGCAAACAGGTCGCTGACGATCTTCGCGCCCTTGTCCACGATGCGGAACGGGCGGTTGCTCTTCGAGACGATCTGCTTCTCCGGATCGATGCCCAGCGCCTTGCAGACCGTGGCCATGAAGTCGGTGACGCCGACCTTCTTGTCCTCGACCGAACCGCCGCCCTTGTCGGTGCGGCCGATCACCTGCCCGGTCTTCAGGCCGCCGCCGCTCAGCACCGTGCTCCAGGCGCGCGGATAGTGGTTGGTGCCCTTGCCGGGCGACCGACCGAACTCGCCCATCCAGATGACCAGCGTGTTATCCAGCAGGCCGCGTTCCTTCAGGTCTTTCAGCAGCGCGGCCCACGGGGCGTCGATCTGCTCGCTGAGCCGCTTGACCGGCGTGGCCGCCCCGCCGTGCGTATCCCAGCCGCCCAGGGAAACCTCGACGAAGGGCACGCCGACTTCCACCAGCCGACGCGCGAGCAAGCAGCCCTGGCCGAAGCGGCTGGAGCCGTAGGCCGCCTTCACCGATTCCGGTTCCTGGCCGATCTCAAACGCCTTGGCCTTGCTGGAGTGCATCAGGGCGACGGCCCGCTGATAGCCCTTCTGCTGGGCCTCGATCGGGTTGGCCTGGAACTTGTCGAGCAGCTGTTTGTTGAATTCGTCGAGCAGCTGGGCGCGCTCGTCCAGCTCGGCCAGTTCGCTGGCCGGTTTCAGGTTCTCGACGCCCCGGCTGGGATCGCCGACGACCAGCGCGGAATAACGCGGCCCCAGGTAGCCGGAGCCGACCGTGCCGCCCACGGACACGAAGTTCGGCAGCTCGAAGTCGGGATCGCCCAGCTCGGCGGAGGCAATCGAGCCGAGCGTGGGATAGCTGACCCCGCCGAAGCCCTGGCGATAGCCGGTGTGCATCAGGTAGCGCGCCCGGCCGTGGCTGCCTTCGCCGGTGGACATGCCGCGCAGGATGGCGCAATGCTGCATCTGCTGGGCGAGCTTGGGCAGGTATTCGCTGATCTTGATGCCCGGCACGCTGGTGTCGATGGCCTTGTACTCGCCGCCTTCCTTCAGGTCAACGGTGTGCGACTGGGCAGGCCCGCCGTTCATCCAGAGCAGGATGCACGACTTGTGCTTGACGCCCTGGGCGGCGGCATCCGCGGCCTGGCTGGCCAGCGTGTCGAACCAGCCAGACACGGAAGCGCCCAGCACACCGGCGGCGGACAGCTTCAGGGCCTCGCGGCGGGTCAGGGTTTCTCGGGATCGCAGCATGGTCTAGCTCCTTGTGAGTCGGCCCCGGCTGGGAAAGGGGTGGATGAGGGTTGGCCAATGCCATCCCCGACATCCCCTCCTCCAGCCCCTTTTCCACCGGGGGAGCGAGTATTGGCTGACGAATGCACCTGGCTTCGTGTTTTCGTAGGGTCCGCTGTGCGGACCATTCACCGCAAATCATCCGGTCATTCCGTGGTCCGCACAGCGGACCCTACCGAATGCACATGAATTCGGCGCTGTTCAGCAAAATCCACATCACGCCGTCATAGCCTTTTTTCGGGTCGCCCTGCTTGGCGAGGTAAGCGCTGAGCTTTTGAACTTCCGTCGGCGTCGGCCGGCGGCTGAGCGTCGTCAGATACATGGATTCGATGGCCTTCTCCCGGCTCATATCGTCCTTGACCAGGCGGTTCACCAGGGAAGTCGTGCGGTTCAGCTGGGCGGAGTTCATCAACCGCAGGAACTGCGGGATGCCGTGGCCCGAATCGCTGGCGCCGTCGCCTTCCTCGCGGGTATCGAAGAAGCGGACGAACTGCTCGCGGGCCCCGCCGCCGAAGCCCCGCCCGCCG
>JAGVLI010000342.1 GCA_020054355.1 Planctomycetales bacterium
CTTCCGATCTCTCGAAGCGCTGGCGAAGTCGTCCGACCCGCAGTTGCGCGAAGCAGCGCAGGAGACGCTGAAGAAGATTCGACAGCCGTGAGGCCAGCGTCCTGGGGCCTGTCCGGGAAAGGAAACCTCGCCGCAGCGGCGCGCACCCCGGACGACCGGGCGATGGAAAACCGCCTGTGCGTGAGATAGGATGAAACGACTCTGTTTCGAGCATGGCAAATCGGGGTGCGTTGCGTCAAGCCCGGCAGCGCCAGGCCGCCACCAGTTCCGTCACGGTCTGCCGGAGCAGCGCTTCGCCGCCGAACGTCATGCCCAGTCCGCGCAGTTTCCGCGTCTCGATCTGATGCTTCGCGCCGCGATTCACCTCGGCAATCGTGCTGGGGCTGCCCGTCAATTCCTTGGCCAGCCTGGCCACCTCCTGCTCGGCGATATAGCGGTCGTAGCAGTTGAATGCCTGCCCGGCGATGGCCTTCGCCTCCGCGTGCAGCAAGAGGTCCACGGCCTTGGCCACGTCGGCCGCATGGACTTCCTTGCCGCCCTTGGCGGTGTCGATCGCCTCGCCGCGCAGCACCTGGCCGACGAGGTCGTACCACCGGCTGGCGCTGGGCGGATGGGCCAGGCCGTAGATGCCCGTGGGCCGCAAGGCGCAGATTGGCCAGCCGTGCCCCAGGCCATAGCTGTGGACGAACTTCTCCAGCGCTGCCTTGTGCGCGCCGTAATGACTGGTCGGCCAGAGCGGATGAGCTTCGTCGAGCGGCCGATCGTCGAGAATGACTTCGTGGACCGCACAGGTCGAGATGAAGACGAAGCGCTGCACGCCGGCGGCATGCGCTGCCTGGAACAGCCGTAGCGAACCCATCAGGTTGATTTCGAGGAAACGCTCCTGGTCCTGCTGCGCGGAGAAACGGAAACCGCTCTGTCGTTGCCAGTCGAGCGCTGAATGCACCACGGCATCGACGCCTTTCAGCAACGGCGCGACGGCCGACGACTCACCCAGGAAACCGGGCACCCACTGGACGGCGTCGGCCCATTGTTCCAGTCCGCCACGGTCGCTGCTCGGCCGATGCCAGCAGCGCAGCCGATGGCCGGCGGCGGCGAAATGCCGCAGCAGATAGCGGCCCAGGAAGCCGGTAGCGCCGGTGATGGCGATGTGCATGAATGAAGTCCTTTTTTCACAGCAACAGCAAGCAACCTGGAAACAGCCCAAGCAGAACTGCTACCAGCGCCAATCGCCCAATTGGGTGCCAACAAAATACCGAACGTGTTCGACAAACGACGGCCCCATGCTGCCTTGGCCATGTCCCATGCCCGGAACCACATAGCAAGCACCGTCTGGAAAACGCTGGGCACAAGCCAGCGCATCGGCAGGATGGACCAGATGGTCCTCTCGACCGACCAGGAAGCGCACGCGCCGCTCGCCGGTAACTCGCTCCAGAAATGTCATGGGATTGCTCCCGATGCAGACTTCTCCACCCGCGCACAATTCATTGAGCACGCCCAAAAAGTCAACCGTTGCAGGGACGATGGGTCCAAGGAGCAACCCCGCGAACTTGCTCAGCAGACGACCCGGCAACGAAGCCGCCAGCGGCGCGAAGCGGGGAGTATAGCTGCGCGCGAAGCGGCATAGGTCGGCATGCCCCAGCGTGCCGAGCAAGCGGGCGCCGACGCCGTCGCGCATGAAGGCATACGCGGCGAGCAAAGTACCCAGACTTACTCCGAAGAGGGCCTGTCGGCTGTCGCCCAAGCCATGCCGATCCTGGATCAACCGAACGACCGTCGCGATGTCTCGGGCGACGATCTCCATCAGCAAGGGCACCAGGCCCACCTCGACTTTGCTGCTTTGCTCCAGCAGCGGGACGAGTTCGCTCAGCATATCGCCACGGAAGTTGCGGGCCAGGCTCCGTTCCCCGGCAAGCGGTGTGTCGAAGAGAACGCAGGCGATGCCCATGTCGAGCAAGGTCGGCACCAGAAAGGCATTCCACTGGTAGGGAGCTGCCATCCCCTGAAGGCCGATCACCGTGGGCGTCTCGTGTGCTGGCCGGCCTTCAGGCCGGAACACGGCTACCGGAAAGCCTGACAGCCGCTCGTCAATCTCCTGCTTGCGCATGAATTCAATGGGGTGATGGACCCAGTAGCGATACCCCGATCGTCCATCCAGGATCAGCGGATCGGGGCCATAAATGTTTGGTGAACTCATGGGCTGCTCGCAGAGAACCTCAGACTCCTTTTGCTCGCTTTTGACTTCTCTGTCCGTTGTATGGATCGTCGGTTCGCGGTAGGATCAGCCGAGCCGTGGACTGGACGTTGCGAAGCCGCAAGCGGCGAGCGAGCCGATGCCCGAACTCGAAAAAGCGCTGTCGTATTCGTTGATCCTGTCGTGGTGGCAGCAGCTGGGCCTGGCTTTCCTGCTCGGCTCGTTTGCCGTGGCCACGCTTTCCGACCTCAAGTACCTTTCCGCCCAGCGCGAGTTCGTCGAAGTCTGGCTGCTGTTCCTCGTCGTCGTACTCGGCTTCGAGATTTACGACCTGCGGCACGGCACGCTCGAACCGTTTCCATTTGCCGTCAAGTGGGGCTTGATCGCACTGCTTTCGCTCCTGTCGCTCAACCGGGTCGGCATCCTGTTTCGCCTGGCATTCGGCGACGTGACGGCCCTGGCAGCGGCGGCCTGCCTGCTGCCGCCCAGCCTCATCCTGCTGTTGTATGGCCTGGCCAAGGTCTTTGGCTGGGCGGGCCAGAAGCTGTTTCCGAGAAGGCAATACCTGCCCTTCATGCCGATGGTCAGTCTGGCCACGCTGGCCGTGCTGGCGCTGGGCTTGCTGGGGTAGAGCGATTGATGGCGAGCGTCGGGGCGTCAGCCCGACGTGTGTTTGATCGCGAACACGTCGGGCTGAC
>JAGVLI010001114.1 GCA_020054355.1 Planctomycetales bacterium
CGTGGCGTAGTCGCGGAGTTGCTCTGGCAGGAGTTGCCCGGTGGCGACGAGCAGCCCCAGGGCAATCGGCAGATCGAAGCTGCCGGCGTCCTTGCGGAGGTCGGCCGGGGCCAGGTTGATGACCGTCCGTCCGGGATGCCGTTGATAGCCGAGGTTGGCCATCGCCCGTTCGATGCGATGCACGGCTTCGCGCACCGCCATTTCGGGCAAGCCGACGAGGACGGTTTTCGGGAGGCCAGCCGAAGCATCGACTTCGACTTCCACGGGCAGGGCGTCGATGCCGACGAGCGCAAAGGTGTTGAGCTTGGCGAGCATAAGGGCGGCAAATCGTGGTCAAGGTTGTAGGTGACGGGCCAGTATTGCGGCGATCATGTTCTCACTTTGCGGGTCGACCAAGCCTTTGGGAAGTTGCTTATTCGGATCGATGGCAAATCCTGCGAACAGTAGTTCCTTTAATCTCTGCAAATGAATCAAAGCTTGCTCGGTTGAGTTTTCGAGACACCGCAACTCGTTTTCGGCGCTGTTCGGGTCACTATTCCGTTCTTTTTCAAACGATGCGCGATGTTCACTGATCCAGAACAGAAAGGTCTGAATTCGTTCCAGCGCAAATCCGACTGGGTCGATACCCTCCTTGGAGGAATCGAAAGGATGTTGCCCGGGCGGTAGAACTTCATCGTGAGCCATTTGCATTGGACCCTGATTAGAAACGACGAATGGCTCATTCTAAAATGCAAGTCGTCTCAAGTCGAGTGATCGGTGAAGAACCTCACACCCGCCGCTCCTGTTCCGGCGGCGTCGGGTTCAGGATCAGGCGGCGGAAGGCGAAGCGGCCCAGCACCAGCATGATGAAGATCGAAATGATGACGACCCAGAGCCGGATGCCGCCGTAGGTGATAAAGCTCCAGTCGCTCTTGACCAGCATGCCCGGCAGCTTCAGGCAGTAGAAGAGATCGAAGCCGATCAGCAGGAAGATGCCGGCCAGGCAGAGGAAGCCGGGCAGCAGCCACATCAGACGGTCGCCCGGCGTCGTTTCCTCGACCTTGACGGTCGCCACGCGCTGGCGGGTCTGCAGGTTGTAGCCGCAGTTCAGACAGATGACCGCTTCGGGGTTGTCCAGCTCCTTGGCACAGTGCGGGCAGCGGGCCACCCCTTCGTCCTTGTCCGCCGCGATGCCGTAGGACTCGACTTCGTCCATCGCGGAGCCTTTCGCCGCCGGCTTGGCCGCGTTGCCCGCCGGGATGACGAAAATATGGCTGCAGCCCTTGCAGCGCACTTTCTTGCCTTGCAATTCCGGCTTAACCTTGATTTGCTTGTGACATTCCGGACAGGAGACGTCGTTGCTGGTCATGCCAGGCTGCCCTTGCTGTGCCAGAGACCGGAACTTGTAGGGTCCGCTGTGCGGACCACGGAACCACCACCCGCAAAGTTGCTGGTCCGCACAGCGGACCCTAGTTGCTGGTCCGCACAGCGGACCCTACATGAGTCGTATCCGTCAGTGTTAAGATAGAGGCAGTGCCAGCCTCGATGCAAGATGCTAGATTTGAATAGATGGTTTCCGTGATTTTCCGCCTGGCCGCCAGTGGAGGGCTGATTCGTGACTTCCACGCTGACCGCTCAGCAAATCGAGGTGTCGATGTCGGGCCGCATGCAGGCTGCCAGCCACCCGAAGCTGCTGGTGTCGATTGCCACTTATAACGAGCGCGACAACCTCGGCAAGCTGATCGACGACATCCATGCCGTCGTGCCCTGGGCCGACGTGCTGGTGATCGACGACAACTCACCGGATGGCACCGGAAAGTTAGCCGACGAGCGGGCCGCCGCCGATCCGCGCGTCCAGGTGCTGCATCGGGCCGGCAAGCTCGGCCTGGGCACCGCCATCCTGGCCGGGATGCGTTATGCCATGCAGCACGACTACGACCTGCTGCTCAACATGGATGCCGACTTCAGCCATCATCCGCGTTTCTTGCCGGCGATTCTCGCGGGCATGAACCGGCACGACGTGATGATCGGCTCCCGCTACATTCCCGGCGGCGGCACCGCCAACTGGCCGCTCAGCCGACGGGTGATGAGCTGGGGCGTCGGTTCCATCGTCCGGCTGCTGATGCGCATTCCCGCCCGCGATACCAGCGGGGCCTATCGCTGCTATCGCGTGTCGAAGCTCCGGGAAACCGACCTCGATGCGATTATCTCGCGCGGCTATTCGTTCCAGCAGGAAGTGCTATGGCGCTGCCGGGAGGCGGGCTGCCGGATCGGCGAAACGCCGATCTTCTTCGAGAACCGCCGGGCCGGGGCCTCCAAGGTGAACCCGCACGAGGCGCTGCGGTCGCTGGGGACCATTCTGTATTTGGGGCTGGGAGCGTTCTTCGGGTTTTCGGGCAAGCACTCGTCCACGACTTCCGACTGAGTGCTCGGAACCCTTGGGAATCGAGCCAGAGCCTCGAAGGCAGTGCATACCCAGGCGGAGCCTGGGTACGAGGATGACGAGGACGGTGTTATTTCGGCGCGGTCTCGGGCGCTGCGTTCGTCGGGGTGCGGTCGGGGCGCTGTTCGGTGCCGCGCGAGGTTGGCGACGATCCCAGCAGGCTGGTCGCCACGAAGTAGATCAAGCCGAGCGCGACGATGAAG
>JAGVLI010000827.1 GCA_020054355.1 Planctomycetales bacterium
CGGTGCTCGGTCCGCACAGCGGACCCTACGGAATATTGTAGGGTCCGCTGTGCGGACCACCGCGCCCTGTGCTGCACCCATCCGCGAACTGCTCTAGCCCAGGCCTGGGCTAGCGATCCAGTGGACTGGTCGCGGAATCTGGTATGGTCCATTGGCACAGGGGCTATTCGCCCCGCCTTATTGCAGGATGCTCAGCAGGTTGGAAAAATCGTCCGTCCACAACGGCTTGCTGGGGTCCGCTTTCAATTCTTCCCATTCCCAGTAACGGGTGAAGAGCGCTGGCACCGTGGCGTTGGTCTGGCACAGGCCCAGCAGCGCGTTCATTTGCGCTGCCTGCCGCGCGGAGCGCTGCCGGGCCAGGATCGGCTCCAGGTCCTGCCACTTCCGCGCCATGATGACCCAGTCCGACGACGCCTTGCCCGGCGTGGGTTGCCCGAAGTAAAAGTACGAATCCCACTTGGTCAGCCCGACCAGTCCCAGATCCTTGGCGATGTTGCCCAGCACCGGCGCGGGCCGCAGATAGCGGTTCGAGACGTTGACCACCAGCACGCCGTCGTCGGTCAGCTTCTCGAAGTAGAGCTGCACCGCCTCCCGCGTCACCAGATGCACCGGAATCGAATCCGAGCTGAAGGCGTCCATGAAGAGCATGCGGAACTTGCGGTTGGGCGCTTCCTTCAGCTTCAGCCGGCCGTCGCCGAGGATCACGTCCACGTTGCCCCGGCAGTCGGACAGATACGAAAAGAAACGGGGATCCTTGGCGATCTGCACCGCCAGCGGATCGATTTCGTAAAAGACCACGTCCTGGCCGGGCAGGATGTAACCCGCCAGCGTGCCCGTGCCCAGGCCGAGCACGGCAATCGGCCGTTTGTCGTTCGGCGTGCGGACCAGCGAATCCATCATCTGGCCGATTGGCCCGGTCTTGTGGAAGTAGGTCAGCGGTTCGATGCGCAAGTCGCGGAGGGCTTCTCGGGTCGCCGCCGACTGCACCGCCGCATCCAGCGGAAAGACGGAACCCAGCGGCGTCAGTGCCGCCAGGACGCTGACGGCATCGGTATCGACGCGCTGCTGCCCGTGCATGGTCGTGCCATGCACCAGCTTCGTATACTGGGGAACGCCGTGGCCGTTCCGCGCCGTCTGCACACGGTAGACGCAGAAAAAGCTGCGTTCCTGGCAGAGTACATCGGTGGGAATGTTGTACCAGGCGCCGACCAAGGTCATCAGGCCCACGCCCAGCGCGAAGCGCACCGGCCGCATCGAGAAGCCGTAACAGATCGCCACCAGGAAGGTGCAGGTAAAGACCACCGTCAACCGCAGGAAATCCGGCGCTTCCGCGCCCATTCTTTCCCAGGGCCATTCCAGCCACCTGCCGTAGACCGGCGGATGCCAGAGGAAGCGGGCCGTCACCAGACCCAGGCCCACCGGCAGCACCACGTCGAGAATGCGATAGGGCAGATCGTTCCGTTTCCCGAAGGCAACGTAAGCGATCGCCGCCAACCCCAGGCCCACCAGCAAGACGATATGCCACGGCCCGGGATTCAGGCCCGGCAAGGCCGGCAAGGGCGGAAACAGGCTGCCGGTCATGTCCTCGTCGCGCCAGTCGCGGAACTGATGCCAGGCGGCGAACGCGCCGACGAACGCGAGCAGCACAAGCATGCCGATTTCCAGCGCACGGTTGGAATCCGCCTTGGCATCCGTGGCCAGCACCGGCAGGAACAGGCAGGCCAGGGTCAGCACCAGGGGATATTCCGCCACCGTGAAGAACATCGTGGGCGCGATCAGGTTGAAGATGCCGCCCAGCAAGCCGCCGACCGACATGCACAGGTAGAAGCTCGTCAGGTACTGTGGCGCGGGCCGATTGCGGGCCAGTTCGCCGTGGCAGACCATCGCCACGATGAAGAGCGTGGCCAGGTGCAGCAGGAACTGCCAGCCGATCCAGGGGTGCGTGTCCGACATGGTCAGGAACACCGACAGCAGCACGGCCACCGGCATGGCCATGACCATCAGCGGGTGCAGCGCCGAGGTCGCCTTGCTGAACACCAGGATGAAGCTGAGCAGGTACAGGATCAACGGCAGCACCCACAAGAGCGGGATGGCCGCGATGTCCATCGTCATGTAGGTCGTGACGCCGAGCATCAAGCTGGACGGCACGAACCCCAGCCCGATCCAGAAGAGCTTTTGCAGCAGGGAAGGGGGCTGCGCCAGGGCCGGATCGCTTACCTTCGCGAGTGCATCTTTCAGCGGCGCGGTCGGTTTCTCCGTGATCTGCTCGGAGGTCGGTGCTTCCCTCGAAAGGGCGGTCGGCTTCTCCGAGATCTGTTCGGAACCGGCTGCGCTGCCTTGCTCCTCACCTGGTGGAAGGGCTGTCGGCTTCTCGGTGATCTGTTCCGAGCTGGCTTTGTCCGTCTGGTCCTCGGATGGGAGTGGTCCCCCAGCGGTCGCCAGCGCGATGGTCTGTGCCCGCAGCACCAGCAAGCCGCACATCACGGCGAGAGCGGTCAGCACGCCGTAGCAGGCCATCCAGAACCAGCCCTGGAAGATCACGCGGAAATACGGCTCGATCAGCACGGGATAAGTCAACAGCGCCACCATGCTGCCCAGGTTGCTGGCCGCGTAGAGGAAGTACGGGTCCTTCGCGGAATAGTGCCCCGTCTCACTGAACCAGCGTTGAAACAGCGGGGCGCTGGTGGATACCACGAAGAACGGCAAGCCGATCAGCAACGCCACCAGCAGCAGCACGTACAGGGCCGGATTGTCGTAATCCGGCGGCTCGAAGCCCTGGTAGGTGCCCAGCGGGAAAAAGAAGAAGGCCACGAACGTGGACATCACCAGCACCAGATGCACCACCACTTGCCGGCGGGGGTTGAGCTTCGAGGTCAGCACGTGGGCATAGAAATAGCCCGCCAGCAGCGCCGCTTGAAAGAAGACCGTGCAGGTGATCCAGACAGCGGGCGTGCCGCCGAACTTGGGCAGGATGATCTTGGCCACCATCGGCTGCACGAGGAAGAGCAGCGTGGCGCTGGTGAACATGGTGAGCGTGAAGACGGCCAGCGCCGCGGTGGAAGCAGGGTTCATGGGAGAAGCCGGGTTCGGGAAAACTCAGGGTGCCGATGTGCAATAGCTTACACCCCCGCTTCCCGCTGGCAACCTGCTCCTCCGCCGCTTGCGGCTTCGCACGCGCGCTTCGCGCTCACTCCGGCCGCTGACGCGACCGGCTCGCCTCTATTTGCCGTTCTCGCCGCTCTCGAATTCCGGGCCGAGCAGGTTGGCGCTCAACTTGTGAAGTGCTTCGCTCTCGATTTGCCGGACTCGTTCGCGCGTCAGCCCCAGGCTCTCGCCGATTTCCTTGAGGGTCTTCGGCTCCTCGTCGCCGAGGCCGAAGCGCATGCGCAGCACGGTCGCCTCGCGCGGGTCCATCTTGCTCAGCAGTTGCAAGACGTACTGGCGGTCGTCGGTCTCGACCATCTCCGTGTCGGGCGGCTTGGCCCGGCCGTCCATCACCAGGTCGTTGATCGACCAGCCTTCCTCGTTCTGCTCCGGCTGCGGGCCGACCGTGGAAACGCGGATGGCCTTCTGAATGCTGGCCAGCTTCTTCTTGGGCAGCCCGACCTTGCGGGCAATCTCTTCCGGCGTCGGCGTGCGGCCGAGCTGGTCCTGCAACTGCACGCTGGCGCGGTTCCACTTGGCGAGCAGTTCGACCATGTGGACGGGAATGCGGATGGTCTTGGCGGTGTTGACCAGCGCCCGGCGGATGGCCTGCTTGATCCAGTAGCTGGCATAGGTAGAGAAGCGGGTGTTCATCGTGGGGTCGAACCCCTCGACGGCGCGGAGCAGGCCGAGGTTGCCTTCCTCGATGAGGTCGGGCAAGCTCAGCCCTTTGCCGCCGTAGCTGCGCGCGATGTTGACCACGAGCCGAAGATTGGCGCGGACCATCTGATCGCGGGCGGCAACGTCGCCTTCCGCGATCCGATAGGCCAGCTTCCGTTCTTCCTCGGCGGTCAAGAGCGGCGTCTGGTCGATCTCGCGGAAGTAAATATCCAGCGACGACTTGACGCTCTCGTCAGGTGACCAGCGCGACCGTGGCATCAGGGTTTCCAGGCGACCCAGGTTCAGCGTTGCGGTTCGCTCCGCCAGTCCCAGGGCAAACGGCCCAGGAAAGACCCGCGGCGGCTTGCAGACGAACATTCAGCCGGCAGCCGAACCGAGACTGGCATAAATGGTAGTATACCGCAAGGGCCGAATCTGTCCATCCGGCGGACAAGCGAGCCGCGTGGCCCGACAGGGGTCGTAAAACTGGCAACACCGGCAAAATTGGCGCACCCTCGGCGACGGTGAGACCGGTCAGCGACCTGTTGTCGGCCGACTATGCTCGGCGAAGGTCTACTTCTTGCCCAGCAGGCGGTCCACTGCCCAGCAGCCGCGCGCATGGCCGCCCGCTTGTCGGCAGTGCTTCAGGAGGTCGGCGTTCGTACAACCGGCGTCTTCCAGGGCGTCGGCCAGGATGGGGAGACGGTCGAAGGCGCGGTCGGCGTAAATGGCTTGTGCGAGGGAAACGACCGTGGAGGTGAGCCAGGCGGGATCGGCGGTCACAGGGCGGAAGGGGTTGCCGAGGATTTCGCGGAAAAGTGCTGCTTGCGCGGGCTTCCACTTCTTGCCACGTTTCGATTTGAGCGACACGACCCACTCGCGTGCGGCGTCATATGCGGATTCAGCTGCGGCCCAGACTGCTCCGAAGCGAAGGGCTCCGAAATTAGCGGGATGAAACGATCCTACTCCAGCCCACTTATCAGCGCAATCTTCAATGGTGCGAATTACTGCTTCATCCCGGTCAAGCATCATCCAAACGGGATTCCGGCAACAGGCGCAAGCGAACAACCGCAGTTTACGGTCGCTGGCCTTGCCGCGCAGGAACTCCAGCATCGGCGTTGGATCGGCACACGCCAGCCACTCTTGCTCCGTCATGGGCGGGGCACTCGCTTACTTGCCGGTATCCGGGTCGATGGCCTTGCGGAAGTCCGTCAGCCGCCGGCAGCCGAGGGCCAGGCGGAAGAGTTCCGACAGGCGGGGCAGATCGTCGATGCCGCGCAACGGTTCGACGAACTCCGTCGCGGCTTCCGGACCGAAGCGCGCGGCCAGGGTTTCGCGGATGTGTTCGCGGGTGGTGTTCATCTGTCCCTCGGTACGGCCTTCGGCGCGGCCCTCGGCTCGGCCTTCGGCGAGGATCTCCTGATACATCGGCGATTCGATCATTTGTTGCCTCCCGATCAGGTCCAGCACCTGGGTTTGCGGCAGCTTCAGTCTACCAAAGATCGCCAGCGTCACCAACAAGTCCGCCCGCACCACCGAGTCGGCCACCCGGCCCGCGATGCTCTGGGCGGCGTGCGCCACGGCGGCCCGCGGCGTCGTATTATGCCGGCAGAGCGGGTAGAGCGCCATCAGCCCCGGCGACTCCTCCCACCAGGGTTGCGGCTGCTCCTTCCAGAAGCAGATTTCCTCGAACCACACTTGCTGCGTCGGCTTGCCTGTCACTTGCAAGCGAAAGCTGCCGCGCTGCTTTTGATAGCCGCGCGGCAGGAGGACATAGATCAGCGAACGGGTCGGCAAG
>JAGVLI010001090.1 GCA_020054355.1 Planctomycetales bacterium
CGATCGCCGCGCCGGTCGTGGCGGTGCTCGGCATCGCCTGGCTCGCGGGTTTTGGCCCGGCGCTGTTGACGACCGCGCTGGGCGCGGTCGGCATCGTGGGCGGTTCGCACGTCCTGCGCGATGCCGGCTCCGCGCAGCCTGGAGCGGGAATCGTGGAGAGCGGGTTTTTCATCCTGATCGGGCTGGCCAGTGCCTTCGCCGCTCGCTTGCTGCAAGGGGCCGAACAGCGGGCCGCCCTGGCGCGGCAGGAAGCCCAGGAACGGCAACAGCAGCTGGAAAAGAACCTGGAGCAGCAGCGCGCCGATCCCGTCGGCGACGAATTCGCCGCCATCATTCAGCATTCCGAGGATGCCTTTATCGGCATGAACCTGGACGAGACGATCCGCAGCTGGAACCCGTCGGCCGAACGGCTGTTCGGCTATCGGGCCGACGAAGTCCTGGGACAACCCATCGACCTCCTGATCCCGACCGACTTCTCGCAGGCCACCCCGGCCGTGATGCAGCGGATCGTGCAGGGCGAACACATCAAGCACTACGAAACCGTTCGCGTACGCAAGGATGGCACGCTGCTCGACGTGTCGCTGGGGCTTTCGCCCATCAAGGACGCCGGCGGCCAGGTCGTGGGCATTTCGACGATTGCGCGCGAGATCACCGAACGCAAGCAGGCCGAACGACGGCAGGCGGCGCAGCATGCCATCACCAAGATCCTCGGAGAAGCGGCGACCCTGGCCGAGGCCGCTCCCAGGCTGCTGAAGGTGCTGTGCGAGAGTTTGAAGTTTCCCGTAGGCATTTTCTGGAACGCCGAACGCCAGGCCGGAGCGCTGACCTGCCTGGAAATCTGGCACGAACCGCTGCCGAGGATCAAGGAACTGGAGTCGCTGGTCCGCGAGGCGCGTCACGAACGCGGCGCGGGACTGCCGGGGCGGGTCTGGGCGACCGGCAAGCCGGAATGGTTGGGGCAGGTTGCTCCGGAGGACAGCAGTCCGCGGTCGGCGTGCGCCGCCGGCCTGGGGCTGTGCAAAGCCTGCGCTTTCCCGGTGCGCCTGGGCCAGGAGATTCGCGGAGTCATCGAGTTCATTCCTTCCGAGCAAGCGGAAGCCGAACCGCAGCTTTATGCCGTGATGGCCACCGTCGGCAGCCAGATCGGCCAGTTCATCGGCCGCAAGCAGACGGAAGCCCGGCTCCGGCATACCGAGGATCAATATCGCCAGGCGCAGAAGATGGAGGCGATCGGTCGGCTGGCGGGCGGCATCGCCCACGATTTCAATAACTTGCTCACCGGCATCCTCGGCTACAGCGACCTGTTGCTTTCCAATCTGACGGCCAGCGATCCCTCGTTCGAGGAGATGACCGAGATCCGGAAGGCCGCCGAACGCGCCGCCCTCCTGACCCGTCAATTGCTCGCCTTCAGCCGCAAGGAAGTGCTGGCGGCGAAGGTGCTGGACCTGAATTCGAGCATCAAGGACACGGAAAAGATGCTCCATCGGCTGATCGGCGAGGATATTCAGCTGACGACCGCGCTTGCGCCCGAACTCGGCAAGATCAAGGCCGATCCGGGGCAAGTCGAGCAGGTGATTCTCAACCTCGCCGTGAACGCGCGGGATGCGATGCCCAAGGGCGGCCAGCTCGTGCTCGAAACGGCCGACGTGGAAGTGGACCAGGCATACGCGGAAGCCCATCCCGAGGTGTTGCCCGGCAAATACGTACAGCTGGTCGTGCGCGATACAGGCTGCGGCATGGACGAGGCGACCAAGGCCCGGCTGTTCGAGCCGTTCTTCACGACCAAGGAATTCGGCAAGGGCACCGGACTGGGCCTGGCGACGGTGTACGGCATCGTCAAGCATGGCGGGGGCCATATCGAGGTGGAGAGCCAGCTGGAGCGCGGCACGACCTTCCGCATCTACTTTCCCCGCAGCGACGAAGTGGTTGCGCTGCGGAGATCGCATTCCGGGCTGCTCAAGGCGCCGAGCGGCCTGGAAACCGTGCTGCTGGTCGAGGATGAGGAACTGGTCCGCATCCTGGCGCGCAAGACCCTGCAAAAATGCGGCTACAACGTGGTCGAGGCCAGTCGCGCGGAGGAAGCGATCCGGCTGGCCGAACAGCATCGCGGCCCGATCCATCTGCTCATCTCGGACGTGGTCATGCCCGGCATGGGCGGCGGGCAGCTGGCGGAACGGCTGCTGGCATTTCTCCCTGAACTGCGGGTGCTGTACATGTCGGGCTACACCGACGATGCGATGGTGCGCTATGGAGTGATGGAGGAAGAGGTCGATTTCTTGCAGAAGCCGTTCACGCCCGTGGCCCTGGCCAAGAAGGTCCGTGAAGTGCTGGACGTGACGGAGTAGCAACTAGTGCGTGGGTCGCGATTCCAATCGTGACAGGCCGTAAAGTTTGTCACGATTGGAATCGTGACCCACGGGCAAGTGATGCCGGTAGCAGCACTCGCGGCGGTGGACGCCAACGGCGCATTTCAAGTCAATCCGCCGAAACGTCGTTCGCGCTGGGCGAAGTCGTGCAGCGCCTGGTGCAACGTGGCTTCGTCGAATTCCGGCCAGAAGGTTTCCGTTACCCACAGCTCGGCGTAGGAGATTTGCCAGAGCAGGTAGTTGCTGACGCGCATCTCGCCGGCCGTGCGGATCAGCAAGTCGGGGTCCGGCATGCCGGCCGTGTAGAGCGCTTCGCTGACCGTGGTCTCGTCGATCGACTCCGGCGACAGCGTACCGGCTTTCACTTCACTAGCCAGCTTTCGCATGGCATCGACAATTTCGGTCCGCCCGCCATAGTTGATGGCCAGGCAGAGCACCATGCCCGTATTGCCGGCGCTCACGCGGATATTCTCTTCCAGCTCCGTCAGCACTTCGGGCGACAACCCTTCGCGCCGGCCGATGGTCGTGAAGCGGATATTCTGCTCCATGATCTCGGCGCGCTCGTCGATCAGGTACTTGTGGAGCAGCAGCATCAGGAAGTCGAGTTCCGTCTGCGGCCGTTTCCAGTTCTCGACGCTCAGGCAGTAGAGCGTCAGCTGACCGATGCCCAGCCGACAGCATTCCTCGATGGTCTTGCGCACG
>JAGVLI010000670.1 GCA_020054355.1 Planctomycetales bacterium
ACGCTCCTGGCGGCCAGCGTGCCCGCCCTGTGCGATCATGCGGGCATCGCGCACGAGCGTATCAGCGGCTGGCCGCAATGGCTGCGGCGGGTGAAGGGCGATGAGGCCGCCAAGGTGCTCGAAGCCTCAGCCTATTTCGATGCGGTCAATTTCGCCCGCAAATTCAAGGGCAAGTCGGTGCTGAGCGTCGGCTTCATCGATACCGCCT
The DNA here is from genome assembly GCA_020054355.1 of Planctomycetales bacterium. GTDB lineage: Bacteria > Planctomycetota > Planctomycetia > Gemmatales > Gemmataceae > JAGVLI01. Next base: position 209 of record JAGVLI010000670.1, read on the forward strand.
GCCCGCCGACTTCGGTGTATGCCGCGTTCAACGTGCTGCCCGAACCGAAGACGATGATCGACGCGCCGCGCCTCGGCCATGCCACCGACCCGAAATATGGCCCGGCCCGCGACGAACTCTGGAAGAAAAATCTGCCGCTCAAGCCGCCGGAATGATATGCCACCGATGAAGACCAGCGTGGATCGGAGTTCATCCCTCGACTACCTGACGGTCTATCCCGACGGTTACGACGAGGCAGAGCGTTATCCGCTCATCATCTGTCTGCACGGCTTCGGCGCGAACAAGGAAGACCTGAGCGGCCTGGCCCCGGTCATCGACCGCACCGGCTACGTCTACGTGTTTCCGGATGCGCCGCTGTCCGCCGCCGACGAGCCGAGTGTCCGGGCCTGGTACGAGCGCGGCGGCAGGGAGAGCATCGCCGCCGTGCGCGAAGCGCTGGCCGCCCTGGACGCATTCGTCGTTGAAGTGCTGGCACGGTTTCGCGTCTTGCCGGGGCGGGCGCTGCTGATGGGCTTCTCGCAAGGCGGCGCGCTGAGCCTGCGCTACGGGCTGCCGCACCCCGATCTCTTCGCCGGTATCGCGGTCCTCAGCGGTTCACTGCGTCGTGTGGACGACTTGCTGGCCGACCTTCCCGCCGAAAGGAAGCAAGCAGTCTTCGTGGCTCACGGACGGCACGATTCGCTGGTGCCCATCGAGTGGAGCCAGGACCTGGTTGCCTTCCTCACCGCGCAGGGTTATCAGCCAGTCTACAAGACCTACCCGATGGACCACGAGATCAGTCCGGCATTGGTCACCGAGCTGCGCAGCTGGATCAAGGAGACTCTGTCGGCCGGACCAGTGACTTGAATGGCTTCAATTTCCCCAGAGCGCTTCCACGGCCGCCGCATTCAAATCCGCCAACGTGGACACGACCCGATCCGCGCCGGCGGTACGCAGCTTGTCAGCCGAATGATGCCCCACGAAGGTCACGGCGACGCACTTCATGCCGGCCGCCTTGGCCGCCTGCACTCCAGCAATGGCATCCTCGAAAACGACGCAGCAAGCCGGCTCGACGCCGACCTTGCGTGCTGCGGTCAAGAACACTTCGGGGTCGGGTTTGCCGCGTTGCGTGTCTTCCATCGCGACGACTGCGGTGAAGGACGCGGCTGCCCCCGTCAACTCCAGGATCAGTTCGAGGTTCGCGCGCGGCGCGCTGGAACCAATGCCCTGGCGAAAGCCAGCAGCTTTCAGTCCCGCGAGCAGCGCAGTTACGCCGGGAAGCAATTGCACGCCCTGCTGCGCTGCCTCCCGGTAATAGGCTTCCTTGCGATCGCCCAGCTGCCCGGACTCGGTTGCGTCCACCGGGCGACGGAACAGCGTGGGAATGATCTCCGGATTGCGCTGGCCGAATGTGGCGGCGAAATCCGCGCGGCTGAATGGCGTGCCCACCTCCCGACAGAGCCGATCCCAAGCGCGGAAGTGCAGCTCCGCCGTATCCACCAGCGTTCCATCCACGTCCCAGATCGCGGCTTGCGGTTGTTTTGCAGTCATTGGCCTGATTGCTTTCACCAGAGCATGTTCCTGCCCGAACCGTCCGGTGATTCTACGGCGTCACCCTGCCGAGTGGAAGTTGGCGCGAACGCGCTGGGGAGTTTCGACCCGGCGGACGACGCAGCCCTCATCTCGCCGCTTGCCGCTTTGCACAGCCGTTTCGTTTCATATCATATCACTGACACCCCCTTTCCAGTCTCAATGAGAATCAATAAGGGTTAGCGGCCACTAATATCAGCCGCGTCCCGATGAGACTGCACTCCCTGCCGACTCGGTGCGGATTCTTTGCGGCGAATTTCTTTTTTTTTGCGCCATGAACCGATCGCGAGCGGCGGCTTATCGGTATCGAGCGAGGCCCGCCGCCTGAGACCACCGCGATGGATGCACGCCGAGGCAGTCTGGAACAGACCGCGAAGCCGCAGTCAGCCCTGGCCGACATGTCGGATCAGCAGCTGGTGGCGGAGTACGTCGCCCTGCGCGCCCCAGGTGCCTTCGGGTGCATCGTGCAACGTCACGGGCCGATGGTGATGCACACCTCCTACCGGCTGGTGGGCAACTGGCATGACGCCGAGGACGTCGCCCAGGCGGTGTTCCTGGTCCTGGGCCAGCGGGCCGGGTCCGTCAAGTGTACGCTGGCCGGCTGGCTGCACAAGGTAACGCGCGATGTGTCGCTGCAACTGCTGCGTGCCAGGGCCAGACGCTCGCGTCGGGAGGCCAATGCCGTGAGGAGCAATACCACTCCCAGTCCCGCGACCGAAAACGAATTGCGCGAGGAACTGGACCGCGTGCTGCTGCAACTGCCCGACCGGATGCGCGAGGCCGTGGTGCTCCGCTATTTGGAAGGGCACGGCCAGGAAGAATCCGCCCGATTGGCCGGCTGCGACAAGGGCACGCTCTCCCGGCGCTGCACCGAAGGGTTGAAACGCCTGCAGTCATTGCTTTCGCGCCGGAGCGTCGCGGTAGCGCCCGCCATGCTGCCCGTCTTCTTGATGAAGCAGTCGGCCGGCAGCCTGCCCGCGGCCACGCTGGGCGTCTTGCAAGGCATCGGCGCGGGCGGAGTCGTGGCCAGCACCCAGGCATCCATCCTCGCTCAGGGCGCGCTCAATGCCATGTTCTGGGCCAAGGCCAAGCTCTACGCCATGATGTTCGCCGTGACCACTGCCGTCGGCGCGGGGACCGTGGCCCCGTTGCTGCTTTCCAGCAGTCAGACCGTGGCCCCGCCGAAGCCGGCCCTGCTCCGGTTCGACTTCGAGGATGGCCAGTTGCCGCCGGTCTGCACGGCCGGCAAGGTAGTGCCCGGTCCAGCTCGGCCCGACAACCGCTTCAGCCTGGAGGGCAGTCCGGGCCCCGGTCCAGCGGGCATCGGCAAGGTGTTTCTGGAAAAGGACGGTGGACTGTTTACGTATGCCGACGACCTGGTGCTGGTCTTCGATCTCTGGGTGGACGCGAAGGTCAGCACGGTGGACCTCCACCTCTGGAACCCGACCCTGCAGGCCAGCCAGGGCGTCGAACCGCTGCGCCCCGCCCGCGAGCAATGGGTTCGGGGCGTCGCCATCCCGTTCTCCAGCTTCAAGGCGGGCAACGTCGGCCCCCGGCCGGGCGACGTCATCGGCAACCTGTCCATCCAGGTCGGCCAGGCGGGCGGCACGCTCTATGTCGATAACCTGGAAGTCGTCCACTCCGCCGAAGCCCGCCCACTGCCCAAGGAACTGAAGAAGTAGCAACCGGCCCGCGCTCCAGCTCCCGACTCCCACCGACCCAGGGCCGCTCTTACCGCGAGGTCCATCATGATTACGATGCTCGGCAGCCCGCGCCGCTTGTGCGATGGTCTCACGCGCCGGGAAACTCTCACGGCCGGCGCGCTGACGCTGCTGGGCGGCGGCTTCACTCTGGAAAATCTGCTCCGCGCCGAGGAAGCCCCCAGCGTCAAGCGTGTCCCCGGCAAAGCGAAGAGCGTCATCCTGCTCTTCCTGGGCGGCGGCGCGGCGACCCAGGATATGTGGGACCTCAAGCCCGATGCGCCGGTCGGCATCCGCGGCGAATTCAAGCCGATCGCCACCAGCGCACCGGGCATTCAAATCTGCGAGCACTTGCCGAAGACCGCCCGGTGGATGCACCAGGCAGCGCTCATCCGGTCGCTCAATCACAAGGCGGGCTGCCACAACTTTCTGCCGGCCTATACGGGCCTGCAACAGCCCGGCTCCATCGCCCCGAGTCCCAACGACCCGCCGAGCATGGGCTCGGTCTGCGAATATCTGCGCCAGCACGGCAATTCCGGCGGGGCCTCGACCGAAAGCGGTCTGCCGGCTTACGTGTACATGCCCACTTACCTGGGCTGGGGCACGACCCTGCGGCGCAGCGGTCCCTATGGCGGCTTGCTCGGCTCGCGCTGCGATCCGCTCTTTACCGAGTGCGAACCCCACGGCGACGGCGGCGCCCGGGCAAAGAGCGGTTATCAGCCGGTGGTCGTCCGGGGCCAGCCGACCTTGCCGAACAGCACCCTCGTCCCCGGCGTGACCGTGGATCGCCTGAACTCCCGTCGCGGCCTGCTGCGCCAGATCGATGACCAGCTCGGGCAGGTCGAAGGGCAGCAAGCATTGGCCGGCCACGATCGGGCGCAGCAGCGAGCTTTCAACGTGCTGCTCTCGGAGCAGGCGCGGGCGCCGTTCGATTTGGGCCGGGTCGATCCCAGGGTGCGCGACCGTTATGGGCGCACCCTGTTCGGCGAAAGCACGCTGATGGCCCGCCAGCTCGTCGAGGCCGGCGTCCGCTTCGTCAACGTGACCTGGGACGGCCTGGAACGGATCTACCTGGACGTCAACGCCTGGGACACGCACGATCACGGCTTCGCCACGCTGAAGGGCAACCATCTGCCCACCTTCGACCAGGCGTACTCGGCCTTGATGGAAGACCTCCATCGGACCGGGCTGCTGGACGAAACGCTGGTCGTGGTGATG
>JAGVLI010000188.1 GCA_020054355.1 Planctomycetales bacterium
CCAGGATGTCGGCCGCGCCCAAGCTGGCATGCACCGTGCCCGGCCGCAGCCAAGCCGCCAGCGGAAAGCCCGTCGCGCCCTCGTAGACTGCACTTTCCGCAATTTCCTCACAGTGGAAATGGCGGATTTCCAGGGATTTCGAGGGTTTTCAGCAATTCCTCACCTTCGCAGTGCTCCGAAAAAGGGCATTATGGAGAGTGACCCTCGATTTTCCTGGGTTTTTTGCTCCAAACAATGAGGAAATTGCGGAAAGTACAGTCGTAGACAAAGATCGGCAAGTATTGATGCTGACGGTAATAGCCGTGGTAACCGCTCAACGCCTGCCGGCCGTGCACCGGATCGTCGCTGGCATCGAGGTCCAGGATGATCTCGGCCGGCGGGCTGCGCCGCGTACCGATAAAGCGTTCGACCAGGTAATCGTTGAGGAGCTTGATGCGGCCGGTCTGGGCGGCGCGCATCTCCAGCAAGGCGGGACGTTCTTCCCAGGGCAACTCGGCCTGGCGGCGGGTGTAGGCATACTGGAAGCGCGCCAGGGTGGAACCGCTGGCCAGGGGGCGGTCGGCGTCCGGGGCGACGTCGGCCAGGATTTGGAAGAGCGGATCGACCCGCAGTTCCTGGGCATCCTGGAAATCGGGGTAGCCGGCCAGGATTTGGTAGACCGCTTGGGTGAGGAGTGCTTCGACGGAATGCTCGATGTACCGAGGGGCGCGGGGATCGGGCAACCGCTCGGCCAGGTCGGCGATGATCCGCAACGGTTTCTCCAGGGCGCGGACGGCGAGCAGACCGGCATCGGTAACGAGTGGGCCGCCGTCGAAGGTGAGTTGCAACTGTTGCGAGCCGATGTTCCACAGGGTAAAGTACGCTGCGCGCTGAACGACCATGAGCTTGAGCCTCCGCAGGATTTTAAGCTTTTGGTACAACACAGCTTAAATACTGCGCGCGGCTCATTTTTCTAACGCACGGTGCGCAATCCGGGCTAGCGAGGGCGACGGGACTCGAACCCGCAACCACCGGATCGACGGATGTACAGGTATCTTGTGGCCGAAAGCTCAAAAACCTGTGGCCAGGCAGCACGTTAACCGCACCCGCCTTCGTTCTCAATTGTTCTTTTGTCCACTCTCCAATTCCCAGCTATTTCCAGTAGTCTCCGTACCAATTTCCGTAGAACTCCGTACAAGCCAAGAATGCCGTTCGGCGCGCTCGAGCGAGCGCGCCGTGCCACGGTCAGGGCAGCTTGCCCGGACGCCGGCCGGCCTTCTTGTCCCTGGCCAACTCCCGCATCACGGCCCGTTCGGCGTACTCTTCCGGGCTGATGCCCTTCCGCCGGGCGGCCTTGGCCACCTGCCGGTACAGGGCCACCCGTAGGCCAACGCCCCGTCTCCGGATGGTCTGGTGCCCGGCTGAACGTCGCCACAAGCCCAGCTCGATCGCCACTTCGCGGACCAGTTGCCAGCTCACCCCGCACTCTTCCATCACGGCCCGCAGGCTGATGTCCTGGCCCGGCTGGACCAGGCGGGCGGCCGTCTTCAGTTCCTCGGCCACCCGCTTACGCTTTTCCGTGTGCTGCGGCATACATTCCCCTCGGCCCGCCGCGCTCGATCGAGCGCTCCAAGCCAAGGGTAAGCCGGGCCGGCAAGGAAAGCCAGCGCGAAATGGCAGCGATCAGGCGGCCTCGGCCGGCTGGCACTCGCGGAGCATGGTCAGCACCCGCTCGCGGGCTTCATCCCGACTCGCCTTGCCGGGGTTGCCGGCGGCCAGCAAGTCGAATAGCCGCCGCTCCAGGTCGTCACCGTGGCCGATGAAGGCCTGCGGGAACTCTGCTGCCAGTTCGTCCGCCACGCCGTCGAGGCCCGGCAACAGGGCAGGATCGAGCCGGCACAGGGCGACCGGCTTGTCCACGAGGCTGCCGTCATAGCCCCTGGATCGGGCCACGTGCTTGTACGTTCCCCTGGCCTGGTCCAGGAAGGATTGCAGTTCGGCCCTGGCAGCCTCGGCCTGTTGGTGTTCCTCCTGCATCAGTTGCAGGAACACGTCCGGGTCCACGCCCAACTCGGCCCGCATGGCACGGGCGTCCCGGCCGAGCTGCCGGCGGATCATCCCGTCAACGTAGTCCCAGCGGGAAAGGCCCTTCCATTCGGCCAGGCCCGGAATCATCCGGTGCAATGGGTTGCGGCGGAACAGGAGCTGAATGCAGACGGACGGGGGCAGCCGGTAGGGCCGCTTGCGAGTCTTCTTGCGGGCCATGATGCGGGTTCCGGGTGAGAGTGGTGGATCAGCCGGCCTTGCGGAACGCCTCGCAAGCGGCCTTCAGCTCTGCCGTCAGCCGGCCGAATTGATCTTCCCGAATCCAGCCCCGGCCGTCGCACAGGCAGCCCTTGGCGTGCTTGCCGTGGCAGACCGGGCACACGGCATAAGGCGCGGCGAACCGCAACGCACTCTGTGCATTCTTCAGGTCCGCATCCACTTCGTCCGTCCGCAGGCAGTCGGCACCGTGGCGGCCGTTGGCCTGCAACGCCTCCACCCGGCTTGTGACGTGGCCGATCGCCTGGACCAGAGACCGGAACTCCTTCACCGTGCGGAAGGCTTCAATCAGGCCGTCAGGGACCGGCCGTCCCAACTGGTCGCAAACCTGTTCCGTGATCGGCTCAGGCGGCCCAGGCAGTGGCAGCGTGTTCGCCGCCTCGGCAGCGGCCGGCGTCTCGACGGGAGTCTGGCTAGTCCGCCCAGC
>JAGVLI010000010.1 GCA_020054355.1 Planctomycetales bacterium
CAATCCCAACGGCAGCGCTGCGGCGCGCGCGCCGTGGACGCGGTCGAAGTGCTCCAGCGTTTCTTGCTTGCTGGCGCGGATATGCTCGGCGAGCAGCTGGCGGGCGGCTTCGCCATCGCGGCACTTCAGGGCACGCAGAATCCGGCTGTGATAGCGATAGGTCTCGCGGACCACGGCCAGCGTATGTTGCTGGCGCGGCACGCCGAAGATACCCGTGAACAAGCGGGAATCCGCGACGATCTTGAGCAGCCGGCCATTGCCCGCCGCCCGCATCAGCAGCATGTGGAATGCCAGGTCGGCTGCCAGGAAGCGCTGCATGCGCGGCGCATCGAGGGCCGGCGCGCCTGTCTCCTGCAATTCATCACCCAGTAGCTTGATCTGCTCGCAGAGACGTTCGAGGCGAACTAATTCGTCGGCCTGCAAGCGTTCGGCGGCCAGGGCCACCGCGTGGCTTTCGAGCGCCTCGCGCAGCTCGAACAATTCGAGCACATCCTGCCGTTGCGGCGTGCGGACGATGGTGCCGTAGCGCGGCAGCTGTTCGAGCAAGCCTTCGTGGACCAGGCGGCGGATGGCCTCGCGCACCGGCGTCCGGCTGATGCCGATTTCCTTCGCCAGCGACAGTTCGGAAACCTGACTGCCAGCGGCCAGCGCGCCCGAAACGATGCGCTGTTGCAGGTAGTCGTAGGCTTGCTGGCGCAGGTGGGTGGAACTCATGGCCGGCCCTTCGGGATGCCACTGGTATACCAGCAGAATACAAAGCGAATGGCCGAAGTCAACGATTTTCCGAAGAGAGCGATTTCGTGGAAGCCTCGGAAATCGCGGCAATGATCGACGTCGCGCGCTGAAGTTGACCGTGTTCGGTGCGGCTTCAAAAAAGCCTGAACTAGCCGACAGCTATCAGCTATTAGCTGTCAGCTAATTCACGACATGGATTGGTCGGACCAGCCCGAGCGCGAACCTCGTTCCGCACCGCTTATTTCTCGGCCTTCGGCGGACAGGCCAGCGTCAGCGCGGTAGTCGCCCAGCTGCTGGCTGCAATCGAGATGAATTGATCCTTGGCGTGCGGGAAGCCGGTTTCGTAGTAAATCTGAAAAGGCTTGCTGCGGGACTTCACATGCCAGGAACCATCTTCCTTCTGGTTCTGGAGCAGGAACTTCACGCCCTTCTGATAAGCCGCATCGGTGACGGGCAGCCCGCCCGCCTGATGCAGGACCACCAGCGCGCTGCCCGTGGCATAGGCGTCGGAGTCGAGTGTTTCCAGCTGGCTCCAGCCGCCGTCCGCGCGCTGCGCTTGCAACACCTCTTGCACCGCCAGCTTGATTTCCTTCTCTTCCGCTCCCGCTGCCTTCAATGCCCACAGGCGGAAGGCGCGGTCCTCGGCATCCTTGCCGGGGTTCTTGATGAGCCAGTCGCGCACCTGGGCGATACGCTTTTCGATGCGTTCCTGCTGCTCCGGGGTGCCGTACTTCCGCAGTCCGCGAATCGCCAGGTAGTTGGTGGTGAAATGGCTCGCCTCCGAAGGCGGTCGGTTCGAGGTGACTTTCCAGTGGTCCAGGTCCTTCTGATGCAGCAGCAGGTATTCGGCCACTGCTGCGGTGTTCGCGTCGGGCTTCCAGCCGCCGACATCCATGGCGAACAGCGCGTAGCCGGCGGTGTCGCCCTGCCCGCCCGTGCCCTTGCCTTTCAGGAAGTTCTCGCGGTTCTTGCCGAGGAAGTCGTTGATGAATTTCAGCTGTTTCTGGAGGTCTTCGTCCTTGTACTCGAAGCCCAGGGGCCGAGCCGCGGTCAGGGCCAGCAACGGCAGCGCCTGATTGTGACAAGCGAAACAAGTCTTCTGCTCGATATGCCCAACGGTCCCCCTGCTCAGCAACGGCAACGCCTTGGCCACCGCCGCGCGACGTTCGTCGCCCGTGCGTTCCTCCGAACGCAGCTGCGTGGACCCCAGGGCCGCCAGGACGAGCAGCCCAGCGCTGACCGCGATGAAGTTCCGGCGCATGATCGACCCCTTGCCGGGTGAATGCTCGATGAAAACCGTCACCGCAGTATAGTACCCCGGCAGCCGGCAAAACTACCAGGATTCGCCGAAACAATTTCCCGTCATCGGGTAAATGGATGGTTGATTGCCCGCTGTGTCGTGCAGGGGCGGAAAATTTCGCGCCGCCTGCCGGTTTTCCGTTACCCGCCGGCCCTCGACCGACATGAGAATAGCAGAGGATTTCGCCCCGCATGCTTGCCAGCGGCCCACGGCCTTGTTACAAGAATAAGGTCTGACCCTCCCCGGTGAACCTCCTCGCACGGTGTCGCGCCGAGGCTTGCCGTCAGTCGGCGCTCGCGGACCAGGACATCGCCAAGCAGACCTCCGGCCGTTCTCTCCCCACCTGCCGGAACTTTCGAGCCACGGTTAGGTTTCAGCCGTCGCCCAGTCGGCATATTGGAGCGTTCGGAAGAAATGACGTAGGTCAGGCTTTCCAGCCTGACTGTCAGGCTGGAAAGCCTGACCTACGTTTCATGGTTTCCGTTCGCACTTAGGAACGCGCCGCGTTCTTCGCCGGTATTTGCTTGACATAGCCGGTAATATCCAATAACTTGATATAGTCGAAAATATCAACATCGAGGCCCACGCCGCCTGCCAGCATCGCCCTTCGTGAAATTTCGGGACGAATCCGCCCGAATCCGCCCAGTAGTTACCTGGAAGTAGATACGCGCCAGCCACCCTTGATCCGCCAACCGAGGTATCCCTCATGAGTAAAACGGCTCCGGCCCCGGCCATGCAAGAAGCCGACGTCAAGGCCGTCGAACAGTTGAAGAGCGCCCACCAGAAGCTCCGCACGGAGATGGGCAAGGTCATCGTCGGCCAGGAAGCCGTGCTCGATCAGTTGCTCATGGCCATCTTCTGCCGCGGCCATGCGCTGCTGATGGGCGTGCCCGGCCTGGCCAAGACCTTGATGGTCAGCACCCTGGCACAGTGCCTGGACATGTCCTTCAAGCGCATCCAGTTCACGCCCGACTTGATGCCGTCCGACATCACCGGCACCGAAGTGATCCAGGACGACCAGGCCACCCGGCAGCGCATGTTCAAGTTCATGCAAGGGCCGATCTTCGCCAACATTGTGCTGGCGGACGAAATCAACCGCACCCCGCCGAAGACGCAAGCCGCCCTGCTGGAAGCCATGCAGGAGCGCAAGGTCTCCATCGGCGGCACCGACTATCCGATGAAGGACCCCTTCTTCGTACTGGCCACGCAGAACCCGATCGAGCAGGAAGGCACCTACCCGCTGCCCGAAGCCCAGCTCGACCGTTTCCTCTTCCTGATCCAGGTCGAATACCCGACCGACAAGGAAGAAGAGCAGATCATGCGGCAGGGCACGGCCGACCTGCAGCTGGCGGCCTCGAAGGCACTGCAAGGCGACGACATCATCCGCTTGCAGCACGTCGTCCGCCGGGTGCCGGTTTCCGACCACGTGTTTCACTACGCCAAGAAGCTGACGCGCATGACCCGTCCGGGCACGCCGGATGCCGTCGATTTCGTCAACAAATGGCTGACCTGGGGCGCCGGCCCGCGCGCCAGTATGAACCTGATCCTGGCGGCCAAGGCCCATGCCCTGCTGCAAGGCCGGGTCCACGTCTCGACCGACGACGTGGCGGCGGTGGCCAAGCCGATCCTCCGGCACCGCTTGATTCCGAATTTCACCGCCCAAAGCGAAGGCATCAACACCGACAAGGTGATCGACAAGCTGCTGGCGGCGGTGCCCAAGAACCAGGCGGCGGCTTGACGTTAGACCGATTGCGGTTTAGCAGGGAGTATCATGACGACCGCGTATCTGCAACCGGATGCCATCGCCAAGGCGCAGGCGCTGGGACTCAAGGCGCGCACCATCGTCGAGGGACTGCGCGTCGGCGACCACCGCAGCCCGTTTCGCGGCTTTTCCGTCGAATTTGTGCAGCACCGCGAATACGTGCCGGGGGACGATCCCCGGCACATCGACTGGAAGAGCTATGGCCGCTCCGAGCGCTACACGATCAAGCAGTACGAGCAGGAAACCAACTTCGCCGGGCACTTGCTGCTCGACGGCAGCCGATCGATGCTCTACGGCGAAGGCTCGACCAACAAGCTCGAATACGCCAAGCTGCTGGCCGCGACCCTGGCCTACCTGGTGATTCATCAGCGCGACAGCGCCAGCCTGGCGGTCTTCGACTCGGGCTGGCGGACCCGGCTGCCCGCCAGCAGTCAGGCGGGACACATCATCACGATCCTGAATGCCCTCCAGGATACGCAACCCAACGAGAAGACTTCCATCGGGCCGCTCCTGCATCAGCTGGCCCAGCAGGTGCGGCGGCGCGGCGTGGTCTTCCTGATTTCCGATTGCTTCGACGACGTGGACAGCCTGCTCGGCGGCATGCAGCACCTCCGCTTCGAAGGCCATGACGTGACGCTCTTCCACGTCCTGCACCCCGACGAAATCGAGTTCCCGCTCACCGGCATGATCCGCTTCGAGGGACTGGAAGAGAAAATCGAGGTGTTGACCCGCCCGCACCTGATTCGTCCAGCTTATCAGCGGGCGGTCAAGGGCTTCCTGCAAAAATTACAGACGGGCTGCGAGACCAATCGCTGCGATTACATCCTGATGGACACCGGCAAGCCGCTGGCCGAATCGCTCAGCGCTTACCTGGCCAGGCGGCTGCGGACGAAACTCTAGCAGTGGCCGGTGGCCAGTGGCCAGTGGTCAGCAGTCAAAATGACCTCGTTCCCACGCTCGGCGTGGGAACGCACTGCCGCGACGCTCCGCGTCGCGGCCTGGAATGGCCGAAACTGGGGCCGCGCCGAGAGCGCCGCAGAGCGGCGATGCAGTGCGTTCCCACGCCGAGCGTGGGAACGAGATTCACTGACTACCGACAACTGACCACGGACGTTTTCTATGTCCTTTTTGACGCCATTCATGCTCTGGGGCGCGCTGGCGGCCGGCATCCCGATCGCGCTGCACTTCTTCTATCGCAGCCGCTATCGCAAGGTGCCCTGGGCCGCGATGAAGTTCCTGCTCACCAGCATCGAGCAGACCAGCCGGCGCTTGCGCTTCCAGGAAATCTTGCTGCTGCTCTGCCGGATCGCCGTGCTCGTGCTGCTCGCCCTGGCGCTGGCCCGGCCTTCGACCAGCGCCGGCCGTGGCTCG
>JAGVLI010000843.1 GCA_020054355.1 Planctomycetales bacterium
GGCCTGGTTGGCGAGGCCGGCCTCGAACTTGTAGAGGTCGGCCATCTGCGCTTGCTGCTTGAAGTAGGCGTCCACCTGCATCTGCTGCGCCTGCATGGCGAGCTGCTGCTGCCGCGCCTGGTTCGAGCTGTTGACCTGGGACGCCTGCAGCGCGAGCTGGGCTTGCTTCTGCTGGTACTCGCCCTGGCCGGCGGCGGCGGCCGCTTTCGCGATCGTGGCGGCCGGCGGCTGGTAGGCAACGGTGATTGGCACGGGATCACCTCTCCTTCGTTTGTGGGACTGACACCGGCGCTTTCCGCCGGCTGCCTCGTTTGGGGACCGCTGCTAATTTCCGGCAGCGCTCGCAATCGGCCTGATCCTCCGGGATCAGGTCAGGTTGCTGGCAAGAGGCGCACTCGCGCCACTGCAAGCCAACGAACGCCTGGGAACGGGACTTCCGCATGACGGTCTCCTTCAGTTGTCGCAAGTGGAACAGGGTGGTTCAACGGCAGTAGTTGGCCCGAGGCGTTGACCAGTCGAATCTTGTTCTGCCCCACCGTCGGGAGAATCGGGTAAATCGGGTAAATCGGGGAAAGTCAGCCCGGAACGGCTTTTCCCCGATTTACCCGATTCTCCCGACGGTGCTTGGGGTTGACTTCAAAAACCGGGTCGGCTGGCCGGCCCCGCCCCTGCGACTCGGGCTCTGCCCGGCGCAGGTAGCCATGCTCGATGAGTCGTTGCAGGGGCCGGTCCAGGCTCTCGATTCGCTGGAACCGACCCGAGTTGCGGACATCCTTGTGGACCTCCCAGCGCTTGAAGCTCTCTCTATCTTCGCGCTCGATCCATTGCAGCACGCGCTGGGCCTCCTCGATCTCCGAGTCAGAACCCAGGGCGGCGTGGACCTTCAGGGCGTGCGAGCGAAAGTAGGCGATCAGCCGGGAGGCCCGGTTCATGCTCTCGCCGTCCACGTCCTCCCCGCCAGTCTCGCCCCCTGCCTGGCGAAGGCAGTGAACGACCAGCGCCAGGCGAGCGCAGTAACCCTTGAACTTCGCCAGGTGGCCCTGGATCGGCTCCGGCAGATTGTCTTTGTTCAGCTCTTGGGCCAACTCGGCCGTGAACTTCTCCCAGGCTTTTTTTCCGTCGCTGGTCAGAGCGACAGACCGGGGGCGTTCTTCACCGTCGGCAGTATCCGGCAGCAGGTTACTCCGTAACCAGTCAAGCGTGGCGGCCCATGGTTCGGCCGCTTCTTGGGAGACGCTCGCCCAGTCTTCTCCCTTCGCCGGCAGAGGGCCGGGGTAGCTGAGCAGGATGCGATCAAGGAAGCCGTCCCAGGCATCAGTGTCGCCCCGCAGTTGACGCAGCAACGACGGCGGCAGCCCCCCAACGACGCCGATGAAGGGGTGCGGCACGTAGACGGGTTCCTGGTCTCCCTTGCGGTCCACGCGAATCGGCACGCCGGCCCACATCGACAGGTAAGTCTGTCGATCCGCGCCGCGGCCCTTCGCGCGGTACTGGTCCAGGCTGGCAACCCAGCCGGTCAGCTCATCCCGAATCAGTGCCACGCCGCGCGGATTGTCCCGGAGAATCCCGACCAACTTCTCGATCGTGACGTCGTTGACGTAGACGGTTTCCAGCCGGGGCGGCGGCTGCTTTTGGTCGCCCTCTTCCCAGGCTGTTCGCTGGCGGCGGTAATGGGCAAAGTTTCGCGATTGCCGGGTGTAAACGGGGGTAGCGGCATCGTGCAGGGCAGGGGTCTTGGTGCTGCCGGGCGGCCCAATGACGGCCGCGAACAACGAGGGCCGCTCGAACCAACCATCCTTGATGCGGAGGCTGCGACTGGCACCGATCGCGGCGCCGGCGACCACCAGCATGGGGACGGCGGCATAGTCGGACGGGCAATTTTTCGCCCAGGCGACCTCGGCGGCAAACTGCTCCAGCGGCCTCGGGAAGACGTCCAAGGGGAACGAGTCCACCTTCGCTGCTTGGGTGAGCGGGATCGGTGTCTCCCAGGTTTGCGGCTCGACTTGCTGATCGTCAGGCAGCTTCTGGTGGCCGTTCTGCCCGTGGTGCCCATTGGCTTGATGCCCGTTGCCGTGGTGGCCGCTGGCCTGGCGTCCATTCGTCCTCGGCTGCGTGCCGTAGCGCGGGTCGCGCGCCAGTTCCTTTGCCGCCGCCGACCAGTCGCCGCCGTGCTCCAGGATCACGAAGGCACTGAACTTGGAGTAGGCCTTGCTCTGCTCGAACGGGTGGGCGTTCGAGCTGAAGACGTAGAACAGGTCGGTACCGTCTTCGCCCTTGCAGACGCCCGTGGTCGCGCTCCAACCCCTGTCCTTGTCCGGCCGCCGCCAGTAGCGCTTGCCGCCCGAGGAGCCGGACGCCACCTTCCAACCGTGCCGGTCGAGGATTTCCACCCAATCCGGGCCGCGCTGGTTGTAAAGGTCGCTCGGGCGCAGGCCGCTGTCGCCGTTCCCCGCATGCTGTCTGGTTGCTGGCTTCGGGTTGGCCGTCTTCTGGTCTTTCGAGTCGATCCAGGCGTTGAATGACCGGGCGGCGGCAATTAGGACCTCTCGGTCGGCGGCACCGATGACGGCGAGGTCAGTGAACGGCGGCCCGGCATGCCACTCCCACAGGCGGCCGCTCTCGTGGCACTCCCGGGGCGAGCCGGGGGCCACGGCGTAGCCGCCCTCGCCGCGCGTCTCAATGATCGTGATGGGGTTCTTGCCGTCGGGTGTCGGCACCTGGGCCAGTCTACGTGAACCCGGAACGGCGATTCCCTTTACTCGATACCAGACGTGGACGCCTCGCCCGTCCTGATGGCCCGGCGTCAAGCAGGTGGTGAGTCCCTTCACCAAGCCGGGAATTTGCTCCTCGACGATCGCCCGCCAGTCTTCAAAAACTGACAGAATCTCGAAGTCGATGCACTCCAAATTCCCACTAACCCGGCCACAGGCGAGTCCGATGCCCGGCGGGCTTGGGCGATTGAATCGCCTCCACAGGTCGGCCTCGGACATCCGCTCTTTAAGCAGCTGATGCCCCCTGGGCAGGTCCGGGGCCTTGCTGCCGTCGAGCCGGATCGGCAGCACGCCCAGGCCGGCGTCGAGGTACAGCCTGGCTCGGTAGTAACCCGTATCTGGCTCTCTGGTCATGACGGCCAAACTCCAGCCGATACAAAGCGAGCCGTGGGCTTGATCGCCAAGCGGCGACGGCTCACTTCTTGAAGCCAACACGCGCCGGCAGCTTGCCGGCGTCCCTCAGCTCAGTCAGCGATTTACGGCCGACGAATCGGGATGCGGCCAGTCGGCTTCTGTCGAGGACAGCCGGCCTCGACCCACTCCTTCACAACGCCGTACTGAAACCGCAGCAGCCGGCCGCGCGGCCGAACCACCCCAGGGATGGAGCCTTCTGCTGCCATGCGCTTCAGCGTCCGACGACTCAGCGCAGTCAGGGTGGATAGCTGCGGTAAACCTACCAGCAGTGGCTCCGGGGCGACGGCGCTTGCCCCAGTGTTTGCCACGCGCCGCCGACCGCCACTTGTTCGAGAGTTCACGGTTGCAGCCTCCAGGTACTCACGATCCTGGGGGCAATTGTGGACTTTGCTGGCGCTTGGAACGTGGCCAAAGAATGGAAAAAGAATGGAACTTGGCAGGGGGCCAAAGAATGGAAAAAGAATGGAACTTGGCAGGGGGCGGCTACACCTCGTCAGCCGCGCGGATTCGGTAGCCGGCCCGGTAGCCTCGGCCGGGCAACTCGATGGCGGCGTTCCAGTCAGCGTCAGTGCAGAGCTTTCTCAACACCTTGTGGGGGACCGAGCAATCGCTGCGCTGCGCGAGTTCATCCTTGCGAAGGCCGGCCGGCCAGGCGGCAGCCAGGGCACTAACTACCCGAAATGCTGTTGATGCCAGCGCCGGCTTGGCCTTCCCGCAAACGCGGACAGGATCATCACTCCCGCCCAGCACAACCGCCGGCGCCAGCGGATCAGCCTTGCGGCCACTGGGCTCAGTTCGAGCGGTCGAGGCAGGGGATTGGAGCTGCCCCAGGAAATAGAACCAAACCCGCTTCCATATCGGTCCTCGCTGCCGCCAAAGGCGTCGAGCGCTGGGCGGCCTCTCAGACGGCTCCTCTTGGCGCAAGCCGTAGAGGACCTCTTGCAGGTCGATGCGCTCGGTGATCGTTTCGACGCCAGCGACTCGCGCGGCTTCATAGCCGTCGCCCCAGCCCTCTTCAATCGGTTGTGCCGCCTCCTCTTTCGCTTGCTGGACTGCGCGCCGCAATCGCTCCAGGTCTTGCCTCAAAACGGTGTGTTCGCTGGTGCGGTGGCCCGAAGCCGACGGCGGTTTCAACTTTTTCGACGGCAGAATTCCTTCCGGAAGGTACGGGCATCGGCGTATCGCTTCGGTGATGAAGCCCAGCCGGAATCCGGAAACACGGGCAGCCGCCAGCAAGTTGTACCGCTCCCCCTCACCAGTCTGCCAAACCCCGTCGAAGCGATTCTCGGGGACCGCGAGCTGCTTGCGGACATCTTCCAGGTGATATACCTTCCGGTCGTGGCGACCGGCCGCCTTAACCGGCAGCAGCGCCCAGCGGATTAAGCCGCGCTTCATCCAGCTATTCAGCAGCAGCGAGTAGAGGCCGGGGCGTTCCAATTCGACTCTCAGCGCAGGCAGGGTCAGGTAGTCGTCACCGAGCAATTCATAACGTCCGGCCTGGCGCCGCTTCAGAGACTCAATGATTTCGTCGACATGGGCTTCGCGAAACCAGGTCTCGCAGCTTCTGCCGTCGCGGCTGCGAACCCGACAGGCTCCGAGCTTGGCGCCCCTGCGATGCACGCAGCCTTCGTAGGCCCAGTGGGAAACGGCGTCATAGCCGAGGGGGAAGCCGGCCTCGGCGAGACGCTGGAGCACCAGCGAACCAGGAATGAAGTATCCCTCGGGCCTGCGGAGTCGGTCTCCTGCGGGGCGAGGGTGGATCGGCCCTACAGGAGTGCGGCGATGTCGCCGGGCAGGCGCGAGGCGTTTTTGTTGCGACATGACTCACCTCCACTCGGCCAGGGCAGCACTGAGCCATCAGACTATCATGGGTGTCAAGTCGGGCCAGCAGCGGAGCATAACGGATTACGCCCTGGCCCTGGCGTGGAACCGTTTCGAGTTGCGGGCCGTAATTTTCAACGGCGGCGTGCAAGGCGCGTGCAAGGCAGACGTGATCGAAATGCGGAAGTCTTTTTAGCAGATAGTGATGTAACTAGAGACGGCGTGATTTTGGCTCTCTTTGTCCTGGTTCGAATCCAGGCCGGGTAGCTCGAGCACAAGTCCAATTCCAAACGCAAGTTAAGCGTACCTTCCGACGGTCGGAAGTGTGGTCTGAAAACCCAGAAATGCGCGGAAGTCTTCCGCAAAGGGGTTTTGCCATGCCGTCCGACCGCGTTCCGTCTTACCGTCATCACAAGCAATCTGGCCAAGCTGTCGTCACCCTGCCCGATGGGTTGGGTGGCCGGCGCGATGTCCTGCTCGGCAAGTACAAGAGCAAGGAAAGCCGCCAGGAGTACGCGCGCATCATTGGCGCATGGGAGGCGGCGGGCGCCAGGTCCCGCAGTCTATCGCCGCGGCGGACCTGACCATCAACGAACCGATCGTCCGCTTCTGGTCCTGGGCCGCAATGATGCGGACTTCGGTCCGTTCTTCCTCACGTGCTGCGCGTATTTTCCGTACGCGGCGAAGCTATGCCTCACCACCATCAACAACGCCCGCGACTTCGGCATCGGCAAACGGCTGCATCGGCTGCCCGCCGTGCGGGAGATCGGCTGCCAGGCCCACCGACGGCCCTGGCACGTCGAAACCATCAGCCCGGATGGCACGGACGTAGGATAGGATTCCGATCCTGTCAGAGCTTCAGACAGGATCGGAATCCTATCCCACGAACTTCTCCGCAGCTTGCATAGATGTTCGGGAGAAAGAATCTAAGAGCCGCATGCCTCACCAGCCTGAAGCGCGAGCGAAGGTGATGCCATCCTTCGCTCGCGCTTCAGGCTTATGCCCCAGGGCAATCGCATCACTCCTGCCTGCTGAATTATTCGCCCGACCCTTGACTTTCGACAAGTGTACAGCGAATCATGCTCCTCGGATTCGCCCGGA
>JAGVLI010000625.1 GCA_020054355.1 Planctomycetales bacterium
CGGCACCACCAGCATCATCAATGGCGCCGGCGACGATACCGTCAGCTTCGGCGCGGGCGCCACCACGGCGGTCAGTCTGCGGAGCGTCGCCATCGTCGGCGGCGACGGCGACAACACGGTCACTTTCCTCGGCAGCAACAATTTCGTCACCGGCAACCTGTCGGTGGCCAACACCGTCGGCAATGATACCTTCAACGTCTCCGACACGGCCGCGATTTTCAGCGTCACCGGCAAGCTGACCATCAAGAACGGCATTGGCAACGGCACCACGGCGATCGACGCCGCCGGCATCAACAGCGTCGGCAGCACGCTCAGCATCACCAACCTGACGGGCAATGACGCGGCCACCTTCGGGCAAGGCACCGGCGGCATTGTGAACTTCCGCAGCGTGGTCATCAACAACGGCGTGGGCGAGGGCGACACCACCTTCAACGGGGCCGTGCGCACCATCACGGGCAACCTCACCGTCATCAACGGCGACAGCACTAATGGCCAGACGAATGCCTTCGCCGTCAACACCACCAACGGCTTGTTCACCGTGACCGGGGCCATGACGCTGCGCAACGGCAACGGCAACGCCACCGCCGTCACGCTCGCCGCCACCACCAGCAAAACCACCATCGGCGGCCCGCTGACCATCGTCAACGGCCGGGGCGCCGATACGTTGACCATCGGCGGCACCGACGCCAACCTGGGCAGCGTGACCATCAACAACGGACTCGATGAAGTCGGCATCACCAATACCGCTACCTTCGGCGCTGCCAGCAACACGATTCGCGGCAACCTCTCGATCACCAACGGCGACGGCAACGATACCGTCAATTTCAACTTTCTGGCCGACGTGCTGGGCAGCGTGACCCTCAACATGGGCAACGGCAACGACAGCTTCCTGCTCGACACGGGCAGTATTTCCAGTGTCGCGGGCAACCTGACGGTGCGGACGCTGGACGGCAATGACTCCGTGGCCTTCGACCGGGCCACCGTGGGCGGCAGGACCCTGGTGGACACCGGCAACGGCGACGACCTGGTGATCGCCGAGGACAATACGATCTTCAATGGCCCAGTCACGTTCTTGACCGGCGCGGGCAACGACGTCATCAGCATCGAGACCGGCCTGGCGCCGCTGGCACCGCTCACGCCCGCCAACGTCGACAACGCACCGACGTACTTCTTCCGGGCCGTGACCATCAACGCCGGTTCCGGCGACGACACCTTGACCATCGGCCTCGTCGGCGATGCCAACGACCGGGGCATCTTCGCCGTGGCACCGGTGCGGTTCGACGGCGGCCTGGGGCTGGACACCATCAACTACCTGCCCGCTCCGGCCGCCGGCAATCGCTTCAACATCTTCCCGGCGGGCAACCCGCTGCTGGCCGGTTGGGAATTGATCCAGTAACGCCGGGTCTGGGATTTGCGAATCGTGACGCTGCAATGGAAACGGCGGGCTGAAAAGCCCGCCGTTTCCATTGCAATGTCCATACGGAGCGCCGCTGTCACTCCACCAGATCGTTCAGCGTGTAATAGGCTTCCGGATGGAGCACCGGATCGCCCTCGCCCGACTTGACCCCCTCCAGGCGCAGCTCGTAGACCCGGCCCTTGCGGAGGTTGTTCACCGCTAACGATACCTTTTTCTTGTCGTCGGACACCTTCACCGCTTCCACCTTCTCGGCGCGGCGGTCCACCTCGGGCGAGCCGTAGGTGGCGAAGTAGTTGTAGGTGAACGATACCAGGTTGTAGGCCGATAGCTTGTCCACGGTGGCGGCGTCCAGGGGTTTGGTGAAGGTCAAGTCGAAGCCGTCCTTGGTCAGCTTCATGGTCTGAATCTCGAAGGGCAATGTGCCGGTGTAGACCAGCCGTTGCAGGCCGTAGGGCTTGCCGCCGCGCGAACCCCAGCCGCGATTGGTCATGCCGACGTAGAGGCTGCCGTCCGGGCCGAAGACCATGCGGTTGATGCCGCACTCGAAGCCGCTGCGGAACGGGAACGCTGCTCCTTGAAACCGGCCGTGTACTTTCTGCAGATCGACGCGCAGGATGTTCGCATTGGTCTGATCGCCGACGAGACATTGCCCGGCGAACGGCCCAAATTTGCCGGCGGTGGTGTCCCAGATCGGTTCGCTCTGCGACTGGCCCATGCGGCCATAGGGGAACTGGATGCACGGTTTGGTGAAGGGCACTTCTCCCGCGATGCCCGTAGCGCCCTTCTGACCGTCGAAGAGCATGCCGCTGGGATACTTGGCCGGAAACTTACCGGCGAACGGCGATTCGGGCACCCAGCGCAGGCCGACCGGATGGCCGTACCATTCGCCTTGGCGGATGTTGTGCATCTTGCCGGTGGCCACCCATTCGCCCTGGTTGTCGCAATAGAACAAGTCGCCGTCCGGGCTGAAGTTCACGCCGTTGGGCGAACGCAGGCCGCATGCATAGGGAATCAACTCGCCCTTGGGCGTGACCTTCACGCACCAGCCGCGATACGGTGCTTTCGCCGGGTTGCCGCCGCCGAAGCCGACGTTCAGCGTGATGAAAAAGTTGCCCTGCTTGTCGCGCGCCGGGCCGAAGGCGTACTCGTGATAGTCGCCGGAGCAGCCCCACTTGTCGCAGACGGTGACGAATTCCTCGACCCAATCGTCGCCGTCCTTGTCGATGAGCTTCGTGAGTTCGGGCCGCTGGACGACGTAGAGGTCCTTGCCATCGACGTGCAGGCCGAGCGCTTCGTGCATTCCGGAGGCGAAGAGCTTGAACTTGATCTCCGCCGGATCGTCGGCGTGGGGATTGGTAATCAACCAGACTTCGCCGCGCCGGGTACAGGCCAGCAGCTTGCCGTCCGGGCGGAAGGCCAGGCCGCCCGCTTCCATGACGCAGTCCTTGGGCAACGGCAGCGTGACGATCTTGTAGTGAACGTCTTCCGGCGTGCCCTTCGGCGCCTTGCCCTTGTCTTTCTGCACGTTCGCCGTGGGAAAATCCTTGTCGAGCTGCTTGCCGAACTTGGTTGCCAGCTCCGTGGGCAAGTTGGGCCGCAGGTAAAGTTCCCAGCCGCCGACGCCGTTGCAGACCTTGATGAGCAGCTTGTTCTGTCCCACGCGAACGCGCAGGGTGGCGCTGTCCTGGTCCGGCGCGGCGGGGCGATACTCGTTGACCGTCAGCACCTGCTTGCCGTTGAGCCAGACGGTGAGCGTGTCGTCGCTGCCAAAGGAAACGGGGAGGTCGAAGGCCAGCTTGCTCTCGAATTCGTGGTAGAGATAGACGCAGGCGTCGTTGTTTTGCTTGTCGAAGCGGGCGAGGTTGTTCATCGCCCCGAGCTTGAAATCGCTGAATTCCTTCCAGGCCACTTCTTTCTTGCCCTTGCCGGGATAGGTCTTCTTCAGGTCGATTTCCTTTTCCGGCGGGTAGACCGTGTCGTAGCCGACCTTCTCGGCATTGTCGAAGGGGCCGATGTAGTGCCATTTGCCTTCGAGGGTTGCCATGCCGGCGGATTTGAACAGAGCGAGAACGGTGGCCTCGCGAGTAGCCTTCTTCTCGTAGGCCGGCTGATTCTGGGCGATCAGCGAGGAAGCGATGGCCAGCGTGCCTGCGAACAGGGTGGATAGGACAAAGAAGCGTCGCATCGAGCTATTCTCCGTTTAGGAATCGGGAATCATGGCTTCCCTGATTCATCGTTTCGCGCGGGAAACTTGCACTTACTTCGACGAAACCAACTCCTTTAGCAGATTCGCATCCGCCCGATAGGGCGACCAAACGTTGACGGTGAGCTGCACGTTCCCCGGCTGGTCGGCGGAGGGCAGGCGCAGCAGCGCCTGCCAGGTGTTACCCTGCTTTTGCAGCAGCCAGATTGTGCCCTTGGGCGCTGCCGGCACGCCAAGCAAAACCAGCCGTTCGCCCTGCGGCAACAGCAGGAGGCGGTCCGCCGGCACTTCCAGGCGGGCCGTCTTCAGGTCCAGCGGCTTTTCATCGCCGGTCGCGTCGAGGGATTTCGGCTCGCCGGTGGTTTCGCCGGCGAACAGCCAGGGGGCTTTCTTCGCCGGCACGCCGAGCGTGAAACGCCGGGCAATGCCGACCGCCACCGGATTGCGCAAGGGTTCCAGCTTTTCGCTGACTTCGAGCGGTTCTTTCTCGCCGGCTGCCACCGTGTAGCGGAAGGTCACGGCACCCGCCGGATCGCTGCCGTAGCCGCGAAACTCCAGTTGTTTCACTCCGGAGAAGACCTTGCTGTCCGGCAGCGTGCCGCCATAAGCGGGGTCTTTCGCCTGGGCGGCGAAGTCGGGCGGCTCGTTGGAATCGTGCAGCGCCCAGGGTTGTCCCGCCGGGCCAGTCCAGAAGCGCGGACCGAGCACCTTGACCGGCGTGCCGCCGCGATTGTCCCAGATCGGCGCCACGTCGAGGAAGTTGCCCGACCAGGCGAAGCTCAGCCGACAGGTGTTGGCATCGAAGGCGGTGTTGACGCCGTTGGGAAAACCGACCGCAATGGTGCGCGGGCCGGCATCGGGCATGAAGCAACGCAGGATGACCGTTTTGTCCGTGACCGGCAATATGCGCCCCTTGATGTTCGGCTCCAGTCCCGCAGGCAAGGGCAGCGTCGGGCCGAGCGACAGGTAAGCCCACATCGCCTCGGCTTGGCCGTGAGCGTTGCCATCGAGGACGGTGTTCAGCAGCGTCTTGCCGTCGGGAAAGACGGTCGGCATGCGGGTGCCCGGTTGCATGCGCTGGGCTTCCGATAGCCAGCGCAGATACCAGTCGTAGCGAACCCGCTGATTCATCAGGGCCAGGTCCGGGCCGCGCGTGCCGGTATTGGGGATGCCCGCCAGGTCGTGGCAGGAAGCGCAGCCGAAGGCGTTCTTGCCGACCAGATGCCGGCCAGCTTCAATCGTCTTGGCACTCAGTGGGGCCTTGTGCGGGGCATCGTCCGGATCGGTGCCGTCCAGGTAAGCGAGCGCTTCGGGCAGGAAGCCGACGTGGCTCTCGCCGAATTGCGGCATACGCAGCGCCATCCACGGTCGGGCGCGGCCCTTTTGCAGCAGCACTTGCTTCATCCAGGCGGTGCGCAGCTTGTGGCCGATGCCAGTCAGCGGCGGGGGCATCACGGCTTCGGCGTTTTCCGCCTTCTCGTAGCGGCGCAGGTCCTCGGTCATCTCGGGCGTCAGGCCGCCCTTCCCATTGCGCTGATGACAGGCGAAACAGTTGAAGCGATGCAACGTCACCCGCGCGGCGAAGGTCGGCGCGGGTGAACCAGCGCCCCGTGTGCCTTCCTGCAAGAACGCACGCAGCACCTTGCGATCCGCTTCGTTCAGCGAGAATTGCGGAGCAGCGCCGCGTTGCTTCGCTTCATCCGCGAGACAGCCGGCGGTCAGGTTCTTGCCGCTCTTCAGCGCGTCGAACGAAGTCTTGGTTCCCACGGTCGGCAGAGCCTTGCCGCCGACCGCGACGTTATGGCAATTGGTGCAGCCGCGCGTCGTCAGCGCCAGCTTGCCCACCTCGACCCACTGAGCGTCGGGCTGTAAATCGCGGAACTTCACGATGTCGTTGTAAGCGGGATCGAGCTTGACCAGCACCTCGGACGGCTTGATCTTTTCCGGGGCGGCAGGGGCCTCGGTCTTGATCTTCTCGTCCCGTGTTTCGCACAGGTAGCGGGCGATGTCGGTCGCGTCCTTGGCTTCGAGCAGCATGTTCGGCATCCGTCCGCTCGGATCGGTGGCGTGCGGATTCATCAGGAAAACAGCCAAACTGTCGGGGGTGGTCTTGCTGCCCAGCGCGCCGAGTGGAATGTTCTGCCCGATCGGCAGCCCAGTCGGCGATTGCTTGGCATCGAGCTTGTCGGATTGATGGCAAGCGGTGCAACCAATGCTGCCAAAGAGCTGTTGCCCGGCCTTGATGCTGGCGGGCAGCGTCTTCGGGTCCGGCGGCTTGGGCGCGGGCTTGGCCGGGCCGGTCAGCGTCGC
>JAGVLI010000088.1 GCA_020054355.1 Planctomycetales bacterium
GGGCGGGCGCCGCCTTCGGCTTGCGCGGCGGCGGCTTCACCTGGCGCGGGAAGGTCCAGCGAACGACCGTGGCCAAGCACCGGCCCAGGCCGGGCAGGATCAGCCAGGACCAGGAAAGCGATCCCAGGAGCAGGAAGTCGAGAGCCAGCAGCAACGCCAGCAGGCTGGCTGCGGCTTCCACCACGAACCGCCCGGTGGCATCCGTCAAACCCTTCAGCCAGACGGTCAGCGCAGCGCCCAGGAAGCCGCCGGCGTTCGCCCGCCAGCCATCGGCCAGTACGGCAACCACTGGCACCGCGAGCGCCCAGCCCCCGAGCCGGCGCAGCCAGGTGCAGACATTGCGGCGCAGGAAGAGCAGCAGCACCAGCGCGAACCAGCCCGCGAGGAGCGGGTAAACCGCCAGACCGAAAGTATCGAACAAGATGTTTGCGAGGGATTGACCGGCCTGACCGAAGGGATGATCCGCCGGGACGGCATCGGCGGCGATAGACGGTTCGTGGCCGAACACGGCCAGGGCGACCAGCATTTCCGCCAGCAGCAATCCACCGGCCAGCAGGTCGATGCGCCAGCGGCGAACTTCGGACATGAGCTTGCTCCAGGTGCGAACGCAAAGATGGGAGGACGATCCAGGACAGAGTCTGGAGGTCCGTCTTCAGCATCGACCGGGAGGACTAGCGGAGTTCAATCACCAATCAGCAGCGGCCACAATTTTCAGACCCATCGTCCGTATAATCACTACGCCGCTTGCGGTTTAACACGTGGAAAACCACCCAATGTTACACATCGCGCTCTGGGAACCGGAAATCCCGCCGAACACCGGCAACATCGCCCGCTCCTGCGCCGCCACCGGCGCGACGCTCCATCTGATCGGCCGGCTCGGCTTTCAGCTCGACGACCGTTCGCTGCGCCGCGCCGGCGTCGATTACTGGAATGAGGTCGAAGTCCACCGACACGATACGCTGGCCGAACTCGAAGCAGCCTGTCCGGGCGCGGCAATCTACTGCCTGACGACCGAGGCCACCCAGCTGTACACGCAGGTTGCCTATCAACCCGGCGACGTGCTGCTGTTCGGCTCGGAATCGCGGGGATTGCCGGAGGAAGTGGTGGCAAGATATGCCGGTCGTGCCGTTACCATTCCGATGCCGGCGGGGCGGGTGCGGAACCTGAACCTGGCCACGGCAGTCGGCATCGTCCTCTACGAAGGTTTGCGCCAGCTGCATCACTGGTAAGGTTTAGCGCGTCACTTCGCGCAGTTCGCCAGACAGGCTCCATCGGCCCAGCTTCCCCGCCGATATGTGAAGGCAGGAAGCCGCCCATCATTCCCACTCTCCAGCCGGTGGGGTTTCCCGAAAAACCTGGATCCGAGCCGATGAACGCCGTCGTTGCCGCGCTGCCGACCCTGGACGACCTCCGCCTCTACGTGAAAAAGGCCCTCTGCCGCCACGACAACCTGGACCCCGACCAGACGCCGTTGCTGCAAGCGGTCATCACCCGGTCAGGCCGGCGCTGCGGGCTGTTCTTCCAGGTCCACGGCCCGCGCATGCTGAAGACCTACGCCGTCTGGGCCGCCGACGAGGACCGCATCCTGTTCTACGATTCAACCGGGGTGCGCTTCAGCGAAACCAGACTGAGCGACGCGCCGGCGGCAGCGGCCTGAGAACCTACTTTCGCGGAAACACAATCACTGCTCGTTCGCGCGCCGAAAAGCCCGCATTTACTTGCCGCAGCAACTTGTCGAGGACGATGTTGACGGGCAATTCGCCTGCATCGTCCAACTGAACTGGCTTCTGTGCGATGTCCTTGACGCCCGCCCGCTCGAACGCGCGGCCGTCGATCAAGATGGTCAATCCAGAGTGATCGCCGATTACTTCCAAAGCCTTTGCCAGTGTTGTGCCGTTCGAGATGCGATTGCCCACGTCGATCGACTTGCTCACATGATGCCGACGATAGGACCAGTCCGCCAACTCCAGTCGTTCCACCAAGCTTTTCGGGTGGACGAGCGGCACGATCCAAATACCATCCCTGCGGAATTCCAGGCCGGCATCGACTTGATCGAGAAGTAAATTGAGCACTACGCTGAGCGCCGTCTGCGTGTGCGACGCTAGCCCCATCTTCGTTTCGGCAACCTTGTCCTTTCCCGCTGCCTTGAATGCCGCGGAGTCGAAGCGAATTTCGAGGTCGTAGCGGTCGTTGAAAAAAGCCACTATCTCATTGAGGGGCGTTCCTGCCGCGAAACCTTGTTCGAGGTTCACCGGCTTGCTCAGCTTGTTTTTCGAGAGATACGCGCTGTCATCCAGTTTGGCGACATTCAGCATCGGCACAATTACGGTCCCCGGCGCAGGCGGTCTCGAAATCGGCGAAGCGTCTCCGGGCGGCGGCGGTGGCGGTGGGCCGGCGAGTTCGATCACCTTGATCTTGACCGGCGCGCAACGAAGGGTGATGTAGCCAAAGCTCTCGTCGTGCGCAGCTTGCGATCCCTTGGGCGCGGGTGAAACCGCCGTGTGGAGACTCCCTGCTATCGAGTATTCACCGGGCAGCAGCCAGTAGATGGCGTCAGAAGATGAACCTAAACGAGCGACCCGAATCGAATGAGTCTTGCCGGGCGCCAGGACTAGGGGCGGAGGGCCTTGCGGCCCGCCCCCAACTCCGATCGATACCCAATCCCAGGTGTTCAGAGCGCCCGGACCGATGAGATGGAGCCACGGCTCATCATCGGGGTCTTTCAACGTGATGTTCTCGCGACCGGTATTGCGCAGAGTGAGCAGCAGGTTTACGGCCGGTGGGTCCGGTTGCTCGCCATAATGGATGCGGGTGAGGTAGTCCTGCCGGCTGTTGTTTTCGAGATCGAGCGCGTAGGTCTCTTGCACCGCCGTCAACTCGGCTTCCAGCGAAACGCCCGGCGGCTCGGTTTTGGCAGGAGGCGGCGACCGATGACGCCGGGACAGCAGTTCCCAGGTCTCGGACAGTTCAACAACTTCGCCCTTGCACAGGATTAAGAATCTGCCGTTGCCGGTCAAGAAACTCGGCCCTTCCTCGCGCTTCACCCACGTCCGCTCTCGGCCAGAAATCACATCGACAAAATGAATGCCTCGTTGACCGTCCACCGCCAACGTTGTTCCATCAGCAGTGAACCCGATGGGTCTTCCATCCCACGGCAGGTCTACTCGGCATACTGTTTGATTGGTGTACACATCCTTGACCAGGACGGAATGTTCATCGCCGAGAGCCACCAGTCGCCCGTCAGGCGAGAAGGCCACCTGAGAGACATGGACATAGTCCAAGCGCCGCGCAGGTTCGTTGGGCCCCAGGTGCCGACCAGTAGTGGCATCGAAGCGGCGGATGAAACCATCGTGGCCCACGCCGAATACCGTCTTGCCATCGGCAGAAAAACCAGCGGTCACGCCGCCCTGGAATTTCGATTTGATTTTGCCGGTCGCCGTATCCCACAAATAGATCACGTCGTCGCGCGTCCCAGCCACCAAAGTGTTCCCATCGGGTGAAAACGCCAGGTGGAAAACGAATATGCCGTAGTGCTCGAAGCTGGGTTCAAGAACCTTCGACGGGGTCAGTTTTCGTTCCGGATTCAAGTTCCAAAGTTGGATGCGGAAGGGCGGTTCATTCGATGGCCGTGAACGGACCCAGTCCATCACCGCGAGTTTGCTGCCATCCGGAGAAAACTTCAAGCTGCGGGGATACTCGCCGACCAGTTCGTCCTGGCTCAGGGCGGCACCTGTAGCGAGGTCGTGGAGGCGCACCACGTTTCGTTTTGAGGGCTTCGCTACGATTGCTGCAAACGTCCGGTGGTCGGGCGAAATTGCAAACCCAACGACCTCATCCGCGAGGTGAATCGAGCGCGCCGGCTGGTTGATCTCGGTATTGGGCAGCCGCCGCTCAGCTGGGGTGTAGCCCAACAGGAGCAGAGTCGGCCCGACAACCAGGATCAGGATCGGTAGCAGGGCGCGTCGGTAGGTCATGGTCCGACTCTCCGGCCAAGATGAGCGTCCGGAAGAACAATCCAGACGCTCGATTATCGTTTGCGGGAACCTGGTGTTCCAGTGCGATTGGCGCAGCCGCCTACTGGACATTCATCCTTCAAGAGGTAATCGTTCACACCCTGGGATAGTTTTTTGAGCAGCAGGGACTTGCCGCGCAGCTGCACACTTCCGACAACGGCAGTATGACTTTGGAGATCACGGAA
>JAGVLI010000266.1 GCA_020054355.1 Planctomycetales bacterium
CGTTCCTTGTCGGTCTCGCTGCCGGTGCAGGCGCCGGCCAGGCCCTTCTTGCCGTGGAAGCCGAAGCGGGTAGCGATAATCATTTCCCGGCTGCGGTCGCGGGCCAGCGCCGCCCAGAGCGCTTTCTGAATCGCTTCCGAGCCGGAGGCGGCCCAGAGCACCTGCTCCAGTCGCTTGCCGCCCGGCCGCCCCTGCAAGACGGCTACCAACCGCTTGACGGCTTCCGTCTCGATGGGCGTGATGGCATTGTAAGCGGTGAAGGGCAGGGCGGAGAAGTAACCGGGATGCTGGCCGTTGCCGGTCTCCGAGGGGGCAGGGGACCACCCCATGTAGGCGTTGAAGCGCTTCATCCAGGACGTGGGATTGTGCCCCAGGTTCGAGACCAGCACGCCGGAGGTGAAGTCGTAGAGCCGACGGCCTTCCGGCGTCCAGTGATAGATGCCGGCGCTCCTGGCCAGCACGGCCTGGCTCGGCGTGTAAGTCCGCAGCGACTTCGGCTCGAGGCGAGCGAGCGCGTCGCGGACGGAGTTGGAGGTCGCTTCCTGGGGGTGGTGGAGAGAGTGGCTCATGAGTCCGATGCTCCATATCACGGTGTACAGGCTCTAGCTCCCGCACTGCACGAACATCTCTAGGTTGAAGTCTGCTCGTCAGATGGGGGAGAAGTCGAGTTTTGCTTGGCCAGCAGAGCTTTCAAACGAGCAATTTCGGTTTCAGCCGCCTCGGCGCGCTGGCGTTCCGCCTCGGCGCGCTGGCGTTCCGCCTCGGCTTCGGTCAGGATCAAGTTGCCTTCGCGGTCGTAGAAACGCGGCCAGAACGCTTGCTGGTTCTGAAAACGGCCTTCCCAGAGGCCCAGCCAGAGGCCGAGCGCTTCGCACCAGAGCCAGCCGCGCTCGTTCGGCTTGAGCTTGCGATACAGCGTGCGCTGGCCGAGGTGCCAACCTTCCAGCAGTCGCTGGAACGGATCGTAGCAGAAATAGTCCGGCGTCCGAAACGTGCGTTCGTAAATGGTCTTTTTCGGTCCGTGGTCCTCGTCCGCCGTGCTGGGCGAAGTCAGTTCGACAATCACATCCGGGTAGCGGCCGGCTTCCTCGAAGACGATCCACGACCGACGCTCGCGGGTGCCATCCACCTCGTCCACGAAAAAGAAATCGGGGCCGCGATAGCTCCAGGTGCGCGCCTGATCGGTCCCGTAGTAGATGAACATGTTGCCGCCGACGTAGTAGTCGGTCCGGCCGCGCAGCTGCCAGTGGACCTGGTCAATCAACAAGTTCATGGCCGAGCGGTGCCAGGGCGTTTCCATGGGAATGCCATCCTCGGCGGGCAGGTCCAGACGAGGGATCACGATGGGCGGCGGCGTGACGGAAATCCTCGGCGGATGGACGATCGCCGGCAGGTCCAGCGGTTCGGGATCGACGGTGGCCATCGGGGCAGCCTTTCGCCGCGCAATTAAACAATACATCTCTTATCGGTCGTGGCCTCACACCCGCTGCGGGCAGAGGACTTCCGGTTCGGGCCGCCCCGGCGTGCGGAGCACCAGGCCGCCTTCCGGGGCGTTGACCTCCACCATGCTACCCGGTCGGCCGGCGGCGTGCCGCGCCAAAATGGCTTCCAGCGCCTGCACCACCGCCACGGTATTGCGGTCGGCCGACACATCGTTATATGTCAATGCCCGCATGTCCTCCAGACGCTGCGCCCGCTGGTGCGGCGGCCCGCCGTGTTCGACGAAGGCGACTTCCTCGAAGAACTTCCGCAGGATTTCCACGCCGTAGCCGCGCTGGCTGCGCTCGCCCCACGGTTCGACGAACGTGGCATTGTAATGGTGGTTCGGCGTTTCCTTGAACTGGTTGGGCGTCTTGCCCTCAATGCACACTTCCACGCCGCGCTTGCGCTGATGGGCGTTCCAGACGCCGTTGTCGAAGCGGAACTGCACCTCTTGCTCCACGTAGCCGGGGAAGTTGTCGGGCGTCACCCAGCTGGTGTGGATGTCGAACGCCGCTTCGCGCTGGTCGGGATGCGTGTAGACCATTTGCAGCTGCACCGAGTCCCAGGTCGGTCCAGCAGCGGGGCCGACCAGGCCGCGCTGGCCGGTGGCCGTGATGCGGCTGAGTTTCCAGGTGGGACCGAAAGTGAAGTCGATCAGCTTGATGTAATGGCAGGCGACGTAGGTGCCCGGATTGCGCCCCTTGATCCACTCGGCGAACTGGCCGCCGCTGATGGATTTCGGTTCCAGCAACGAGCAGTAACCGTGATTGACATGTCGTAAGTTGCCATCCACATAATGCGTGCGCAGCTTCTTGTGATCGGGGTCGGCCAGCTTGTGATAGACCACCTTCGCGAGCACGTTGTTTTGCTTCGCCAGGTTTTGCAACTCGTCGAGTTCCTGCACGCGCAGCACGCAGGGCTTCTCGAGCAGCACGTGCTTGCCTGCGGCGAGTGCTTGCCGCGCCGGCTCGAAGTGGCGGTCGTCCGGCGTGGCGACGCAGACGACGTCCACATGGGGAAGGAGCTGCGTAACGGCGTTCGGTTCGGTGAAGCTCTGAAAAGCCGCGAGTTTGCCCGCGGTCGTTTGCTTCAGACGCTCGGCACGGCTGCCGGTGCGGCTGGCGACGGCGGCCAGTTCGACTTCCACCAGGCCGAGGTCGCGGCGGTAGAGTCCCTCGGCATGCAGCTGCTCGAAGAGCGGCCGATAGGTGTCGTCGAAGATCATGCCGAGGCCGATCATGCCGGCCCGGAGACGGTGTCGATTCAGGTTGGTGGAAGCGTGCATGGGGACATGATAGCAATCGCCGCGGCGAGCGGCGAAGGCGCGCGCCGGGTTGCCCGGCGCGCGCCGCCGC
>JAGVLI010000783.1 GCA_020054355.1 Planctomycetales bacterium
CGGCTTCCGCCTCCGTCACGCGAACCATCTCGGTCGAACCGCCCTGGGCGACGTTGGTTCGCCAGCCGGTGCGGGCGTGGCGGCGCATGGCCGTCAGCACCTGGCCATGCAGCACGAAGACGCGCAAGTCCCAGCCGGGATGGGCGATGAATTTTTGGAGATACAGCACCGTCTGCGTTCGTTCCAGCGTGCGAAAGGTGCGCCAGGCCAGATCGGGATCGGCCACGCGCACCATGCCCCGCCCTTCGGAACCGAAGATCGGCTTGACCACCACGTCGCCGCCGAGCCGCTCGAAGGCTGCCAGGGCGTCATCGGCATGCTGGCAGACAATGGTAGGGGGCACGCGCAACCCCGCTGCAGCCAGCCGGGCGCTGGCCAGGTACTTATCGACGCAGACTTCGAGGGCGCGCGGCGGATTCAGCACCGGGATGCCCCGCGCTTGCAGTTCGTGCAAGACATCCATGCGAAAGACGACCTGTTCCAGCGAACCGGGCGGCATGGTGCGGACGATGACGCCATCGCAGCCGAGCAGGCCCTCGCCCTCGCTGGGCAGGGAGGGAATCGCGACGCCAGTGTGAATCCGGCGAAAATCGACGACGACGGTTTCGTGGCCCAGTGCCGTGGCGGCGCGGCGCAGGTCGCGAACGTGCCAGCCATCGCCGCCCGCCAGAAGTGCGATCTTCATGTGCCGGAGGTCTCGGAAGCAGCCGGCGGAGCGGGAGGCATCATGTCGGCCGGCGGAAAGAGGTCGGCCACCCGGACCTGAAATCCGGTAATCACGTCTTCGCCGGACAGCAGGTCTTGTTCGTGCAAGCCGCTGATGGTGCCATCCAGACGATGAATGCGCACGGTGCGCAGATCGGGGTTCACGATCCAGATCAAGCGCACGCCGGCACGCTGGTATTCCTCGATCTTCTCCTCGATCTCGCTGGCGAGATCGTTGGGGGACAGAATTTCGACGGCGAGATCAGGCGCTATCGGGCAATATCCCGAAAAGACGTGGCCGTGAGTCAAACGCGCCTGGCGGATGAAGGATACATCGGGTTTGCGCAGGCGCTCAGGTGCGAATGGAAAACACCGGTACGTCAGGTCGGCCGGCCATGCCCAGCCGACTTTGTGTTTCAGGCAATAATCGATGAGCAAGTGATAGACCAGGCCGCCGATGAAACTCGACCAGGTACTCATGGGCTTCTCCACCAGCTTGCCATCCACCAGTTCAAAACGGTCGCCGTCCCGCATGGTCAGCAGGTCTTCGGGCGTGAACTTCGGTTTCGCGGCGATGATGTTCATGGTCCCATTCCCGTAACGGATTGCCTGTCACAACGAGCAGCTTGAATCGTCCCATTATAAAGACCGCGGCCCGCGCTTGACAGAGACCAGCGCGGGTGCGGATTTGTGTTGACACTACGGGCGCTACTGGGGAAGATTGCACCATCGGGGAAACCATCCACAATAACCTGCTCGATTCCGCTGCCTGCACCTTCCCCCCTCCCCGATAGCGGTCGCTGATCCAACCCTACCTGCCGTGCCTCGTTACGCCGGGGCTTTTCGGAGGATCGCGCGATGAGCCGGCCTCTATCTCGGGGACGGTACGTTTTCGCCTTATTGCTGCTGCCGCTGGCGGTATCTCACTCCCGCGCCGCGCCGGTCACGCTGCCCGACGGCAGCAAGATCGAGAAAGTCGATTTCGAGCGTCATGTGCAAGGCTTGCTCGGCCGGCTCGGCTGCAATTCCGGGGCCTGTCACGGTTCCTTCCAGGGCAAGGGCGGACTCTACCTGAGCCTCTTCGGCTACTCGCCGGAGAAGGACTTCGTTTCCTTCACCCGCGACCACATGGGCCGGCGTATCAGCGTGGGCAGCCCCGATGAGAGCCTGATCCTGGTGAAAGCCAGCGGCCAGGCCCCGCACGGCGGCGGCAAGCGCATTGAAAAAGGCGGATGGCAGTACAACGTCATTCGCGAATGGATCGCCCAGGGCACCCCCTGGCAAGCGGGTTCCGGCGAAGTCCGCGGCATGAGCGTGACCCCCACGGAACACCTGCTGGCCAAGCCGGGCGACAGCGGCCGATTCAAGGTCATCGTCGAGTTCGCCGACGGCTCGAAGGAAGACATGACCTTCTTCAGCGAGTTCCGCGTCAACGACGACTACGTCGCGGAACTGTCCGGCGGCGTCGGCGAGGTCCGCAGCGTGCGGCCCGGCGATACCGCCGTCGTCATCTCCTATCGTGGCAACGTGCTTTCCGCCCGGGCGCTGGTCAAGGTGCCCGCCCCAGCCGGCTTCCAGTATCCGAAGGTCGCGGAAGTCAACTACATCGACCGCGAAGTGTTCGCCAAACTCAAGAAGCTCAACGTCGTGCCGTCCGAGCTGGCCGACGACAGCGAGTTCCTGCGGCGCATCACCATCGACGCCATCGGCTGCCTGCCTTCGCCCGACGAGGTGCGCGCTTTTTTGAATGACCAAGCACCGGACAAACGCGCGAAGAAGATCGACGAACTCTTGCAGCACCCCATGCATGCCGCGTTGTGGGCGACGAAGTTCTCCGATATCACCGGCAACAATGTCGATGTCATGGAGCAGCCGCAGCAACTGCGTCCCAAGCGCAGCAAGATGTGGCACGATTGGTTCCGCGTGCGCATCGCCGCGAACGTGCCCTACGACGAAATCGCCAAGGGCGTGCTGACCGCGACCAGCCGCGACGGACTGAGCGTCGAGGACTGGGTCAAGAACACGCTGCTGCTCGAAGGCCAGGCGACGGCCGGCTGGGAGAGCGATTACGCCAAGCGGTCGAGCCTCGACTTGTTCTGGCGGCGCAATCAGTTCCCGGTGGAACAAATGGGCGAACACACCGCGGCGGCTTTCCTCGGCATCCGCCTGGAATGCGCCCAGTGCCACAAGCACCCGTTCGACCGCTGGACGCAGGACGATTACCGCGCCTACGCCAACATCTTCGCCTCGGTGCGCTTCGCCCCATCGCCGGACGGTCAGAAGATCGTCGGTCAGCAGGCGGCGGAACTCAAGAAGCTGGCGACCGATGCCCTGGCGCAGGTCGATCGCGATTTCGCCGACAAGAAACGGCCGGTCGAGGAAAAAATCGACCGCGAGAATGCCGAGAAACGCACTGCCGGCCTGGAGAAGATTGACCAGGAACTGGCCGACAAGCGCAAAGCCGCCGAGGAGAAGCTGGCGAACGAACCGGCCGACAAGCTCAAGGCAGCGCTGGAAAAGCTGGACAAGGACAACGAAGCCGCGAAGAAGAAGGCGGTCAGCGCCCTCGACCGCGACTTGGCGGCGGCCAAGAAGACCGCGCTGGCGCCCATCGAGAAGGACATC
>JAGVLI010000137.1 GCA_020054355.1 Planctomycetales bacterium
ACGCCGCCAAGGGCTTCATGGACGCCGACATGGACCTGAAGAAGGGCGTGGCCTCCGCCGCCGCCGCGATGGAGCTGGGCGACTTCTTCCAGTACGCCATCGAGCAGCCCGTCAGCTTGGCCCGCCAGAAGTCGGCCATGCTGCCGATCGTCGGCCAGGAGATCGACGGGACCAAGGTTTCCATCTTCAACCAGAACACGCACCCGAAGTTCCCGCTGCTGGGCCTGAAGTTCAAGAACACGACCAACCTGCACCTGATGCAAGGGCCGATCACGGTCTTCGAGGGCAACAGCTACGCCGGCGATGCCCGCATCCTCGACCTGCAGCCCAAGGAAGAGCGGCTCATCAGCTATGCCATCGACCTGGGCACCGAGGTCGAAGCGGTGGTGCCGAACCCGCTGGATCGGATGACCGCGGTGAAGATCGTCCGCGGCGTCGTCCACGCCACGCACAAGATCCAGCAGAGCAAGGTCTACAACGTCAAGAACCGCTCCGAGCACGACCGGGCGCTCATCATCGAGCATCCGTACCGGGCCGAGTTCAAGCTGATGGCCCCGGAGAAGTTCAGCGAGCGGGCGCGCGACGTCTATCGCTTCGAGGTGCCGGTCAAGTCGCAGGGCACCGCCAAGCTGGACGTGGTCGAGGAACGCGACATCGTCAACACGGTGTCGATCAGCAACACCGACGACCAGACGATCCGCGTCTTCCTGAACAGCAGCCTGTCCAGCCAGGCGGTCAAGGACGCGCTGGTCAAGGCGACCGGTCTGAAGGAAAAGGTGTCCGTGACGCTCCGCGACCTGTCGCACATGAACCAGCAGCTGAAGGACATCACCGACGACCAGGTGCGGCTGCGGGCCAATCTCAAGGAAATGCCGCCGACGGCCGCCGCCTACAAGCGTTACCTGGAGAAGTTCGACAAGCAGGAAACCGAGATCGAGCAGCTGCGCGAGACCATCAAGCAGCTGCAGAACACCCTGCTGACGCAGCGCAAGGCCCTGGACAACTACCTGGTGACGCTGACCGTCGAGTAAACCGCTCGTCGCTTTCGCAGGAAAATCACGAGGCCGGCGGTCCATCGGAACCGCCGGCCTCGGTTTATGGGCTAAACCGCAAGCGGCGCTCAGGTGGCCTGGACGCGCCGCTTGAAATACTCGACGGTCCGCGCCAGGCCGTCGTGGCGGTTGACCTGGGGCGTCCAGTTATTGAGGAGCTTTTGCGCCCGGCTGATATCCGGCTTGCGCACCTTGGGATCGTCCGCCGGCAACGGCTTGTAGGCAATGCTGCTCTTGGTGCCGGTCAGGGCGATGATCTCCTTGGCGAATTCGAGGATGGTTACCTCGTCGGGGTTGCCGAGGTTGACGGGTTCGTGGAAGTCGGTCCAGAGCAGCCGGTAGATGCCTTCGACCAGGTCGGAAACGAAGCAGAAGCTGCGGGTCTGCGAGCCGTCGCCGTAGACGCTGAGGGGTTCGCCGCGCAGCGCCTGGCCGACGAAGTTGGGCAGCACCCGGCCGTCGTCGAGCCGCATCTTCGGCCCGTAGGTGTTGAAAATCCGCACCAGATGGGTGTTGACGCCGTGCTCGCGGTGATAGGCCATCGTGATGGCTTCGCCGAAACGCTTGGATTCGTCGTAACAGTTCCCGCACCACAGCGCCTTGCCTTGCCGCCGGACGTAGACGACGTGGTTGGGCACATTCACGCACCAAACGCAGCCGTCATACCATTCCACCTGCCGGCGGGGGAAGAGCGGAGTCAAGAAATCCTTCTTCTGGTCGGTGACGACGAACACGGCATAAGTCCCACGTTTGTGGTCTTTGCACTGGACCGTGCCGGCCATCCCCAGCTTGAGGAGAATTTCCTGTACCGCCCCCAACATGGCCCGCGAGCTGGAATAGAATTTCCGCCCGTCCGCGCTCCCGTCGCCGAGCATCAGGGCGTCGAAGAGAATGCGGAGTTGGCGGGGAGTGAGTTGGAGCAATTCCCGCGGGACGAATTTTTCCCGGGCTTTCCCGAACTGGCGCAGGTAGCTATACAGCTGCTTGCTCAGGATGCGGAATTGGGCGTTTTCTTCATGGAACTTGTAGCCCAGCCGCCGCAAGCATTCGCGTATCTTGGCACGCTTCTCCGGCTGCTTCCGGGATTGCGAGATGAGCACGGTGTAAGCGATGCTCTGATAGCGCTTCCCCTTGACTACCTGCTGCCGTACCTGACCGTACGTGCTGCCCTCGGAGAGGAAATAGCCGAAGAACTCCAGCCACACGTCCATCGGGATGGAAGCCTGCTGAGGCGATTTTGCGTTGGCGACCAACGGCAGGTGAAAGGCCGCCCGTTCTTCCCCCTGCCACTTCCCGGACTTGAGCATCTCGGCCTTTTGCCAGGTGATGCCCTGATAGGCTTCGATGAGCCGGAACGCGTCCTCGCCGCTCGGCCGGACATACATTTTGTGGTTCGGAGTGACCAGCAGATCGACCTTCGAGTTGCTGAAGCGAATCAGGTCGCCGATGTAGCGCTGCTGGATGATCTCGGTCGGTCGGTGGTACTGCATCAAGCCGAATGGTCCGAGCGTGAGGACTTCGTCGGCGGGCGTCAACTCGGAGAACAGCTTCCAGCCGTCCCCAGTCAGAATTTCGGTGTCAGCGGAGAAACAGCCGCGCACGCCGACCGGGTTGACGTTGCCCCAGTATTCCTCGCGCTGCGGGTGCATCTCCGGATCGCCGTAGACCTCGCTGGTGCTCGCGAGCAGAAAGCGGGCGTCCTTGAGCTTGGCCAGGCCGAGCGTGTTGTGCGTGCCCAGCGAGCCGACCTTCAGCGTCTGGATGGGGAACTTCAGGTAATCGACCGGGCTGGCGGGCGAGGCGAAGTGCAGCACGTTGTCGATGGGGCCGTCGATCTCCAGCGGGTGCGAGATGTCGTGGCGGATGAAGCTGAAGTCCGAGTGGGAGCGCAGGTGTTCGAGGTTGCTCAGGCTGCCGGTGATGAGATTGTCCACGACGATGACCTCGTGGCCCTCGGCGAGGAAGCGCTCGACCAGGTGCGAGCCAATGAAGCCGGCCCCTCCGGTGATGACGGTCCGCACGGTGTCTCCTTTCTGCGTGGCTGAATGCTGAGTCGCCAAGGTTTGAAACGGCCGGTCACTCCGCGGCGAGTAAGTCTTGCCAGGCAACGGCCGTCCAAAGGCGTTCGAGCATCCGTTCCAGCCTCCCCAGGTCCGCAATGCCCTGCAAGGCTGTCGCGAAGGCCTCATCCGGCGGTCCCAGCTTCGTCTGTCCCAATCGCAACACCAGGGCACGGGCTTCCGTCAGTTGTCCTTCCAGCCGCCCTTCCAACCGTCCCTCATCCAGAATCATCTGATAGAACGAAGAGTCCTTGAGAATGCTCATGAAATGAACTCCTTGATACAAGGCAAGCATGGCTTCTTGCGGCAGACGCAGTCCAGTCAGCAGCATGGCTGCCGTGCCCAATACCTGGCGTTGCTCGGGCGACGCTTCATTTTCCAGGCGTTCGTCGAGCCGGCGAACGACGCCCGGCAATTCCGCTTCGGTCGCGGCACTGATCGGCGCCAGCGGCAGCGTGCCCAGCGGTCCGGTCAAGAACGATTCGGCCGGCATCCGCCAGACTCGCAGCACCGTGTAGCGAAATTCCAGGTAGGGCGCTTCCCCCGGAAACTGTTCGCGATAGATGCCGTCGAGCTGGGGCGAGTCGGCGGCGGGCCGCAGCAGCACCAGGACCGTGCGCACGCGCAGTTCGTGCCGATGGCCCAGGAGCGCATTATACCAGTGCAGATGCCGGGGCAGCGCCGACTTCGGACTGCTTTGCATTTCGAGGTGCAACAGCCAGGGAGCGCTGTCCGGCACGCGGATCACCTTGTCGGCCGCCGCGGAGACGGTGGAGAGGTCCGCGTCGATCACCTGGACGGCGCCAGAGGCGGTCCGGCCGGTCAGCGCCAGCCAGTCGGCCGGGTAGCGTTCGATCAATTCCTTCAAGGACGCATCGAAAGTTCCGGACATCGGCATCCCCCCGCCGGTTCCCCTGCTCCTCCAAGCTGGATTGACAGGGTTTTTTCACTATGTTACCAAAATAGCCGCAGCCGCGACCGTTTCTCCGGGCGCGGCGGCCCCGCTCGAGCGCATGTCTCCGGCTTTCGCTCTCCCGCCGGTGAAGCGTGACCTCCGTTGCATGCTGCGGGTTTCCCTTCTCCAACAAGGATGATGGAACCGATGGCTGGCCGTTCGATCCGCACGTTTACCGTCTTGCCCCACCTGCCGCCGAGGCTGCGAGCCTTGCAGGAACTGGCTTACAACATGTGGTGGTGCTGGAACCACGATTGCGTCTCCCTGTTCCGCCGCATCGACGCCGATCTGTTCGAGGCGGTCGAGAACAGCCCCGTCAAGCTGCTCGGCGCCGTCGAGCAGAGCCGGCTGGAGCAACTGGCCGACGACGACGGCTTCCTGGCGACGCTGGACCGCCTGGAAAAAGATTTCAACGAATACATGGGCGCCACCACCTGGTTCCAGGAGCATCACCCCAACAGCGATTGCCGGATCGCCTATTTCAGCGCCGAGTTCGGCCTGCACGAAAGCGTGCCGATCTATTCGGGCGGCCTGGGCGTGCTGGCCGGCGACCATCTGAAGTCGGCCAGCGACCTCGGCATCCCGCTGGCCGGCGTCGGGCTGATGTACCGCGAAGGCTACTTCCGCCAGTATCTGAACGTCGACGGCTGGCAACAGGAACGCTATCCGGAAAACGACTTCTTCCACTTGCCCTTGATCCTGGAGACCAATCCGGACGGCTCCCCGGTGATGGTCAGCGTGCCGTTTCCCGGCCACGAGGTCTGGATGCGCGTCTGGCGCATCCAGGTCGGCCGGGTGCCGCTCTACCTGCTCGACACCAACATTCCGCGCAACGGCCTGGAGGACCGGCAGATCACCAGCCGGCTCTACGGCGGCGACCACGAGATGCGCATCCGCCAGGAAATGGTGCTGGGCATCGGCGGCGTCCGCGCGCTCCGCGCCCTGGGCCGGGCGCCGACCGTCTGCCACATGAACGAAGGGCATTCCGCCTTCTCGGTCCTGGAGCGCATCCGCTGGCTGATGGAGGAACACGGCGTCGATTTCCACACGGCGCGCGAGGCCGTGGCCGCCGGCACCTGCTTCACCACGCACACGCCGGTGCCGGCCGGCAACGACATCTTCCCGGCCCACCTCATCGAGCACGCTTTCGCGGCTTATTTCCCGGCCCTGAAGATCGACAAGCAGGAATTCCTCAGCCTGGGCCGCCAGAACCCGCGCGACCACAGCGAGAACTTCTGCATGACCGTGCTGGCCATCCGCCTGGCCAACACCACCAACGGCGTCAGCAAGCTGCACGGCACCGTGTCGCGCAAGATGTGGAAATCCATCTGGCCGGAGCTGACCGAGGCGGAAATCCCGATCTTCTCCATCACCAACGGCGTCCACACGCAGAGCTGGCTGTCGCCGGAAATGGCCCAGCTCTACGACCGCTACCTCGGCCGCCAGTGGATCCAGCGGCCCGGCGACCATACCGTCTGGAAGCGCTCCGACCACATTCCCGACGCCGAG
>JAGVLI010000340.1 GCA_020054355.1 Planctomycetales bacterium
CGGTGCCGCCCAGCAGGAAGCCGCGCGTGCGCATGTCGGCCGCCGCCCAGATCAGGTCGCCGATCCGCTGGAAGCCGAACATCGAGTAGTAGATGAAGAACGGAATGGTCGGCGCGCCGTGCGTCGCGTAAGCGGTGCCCGCCGCGACGAACGACGACATCGCGCCCGCCTCGGTGATGCCCTCTTCCAGCAGCTGGCCGTTCTTCGCTTCGCGGTAGGCGGTCATCGTGTTGGCATCCACTGGCTCGTAAAGCTGGCCGACGTTGGAGTAGATGCCAATAGTGTTGAACAGCGATTGCATGCCGAAGGTGCGGGCTTCGTCCGGGATGATCGGCACGATCCACTTGCCGAGGTTCTTGTCGCCCAGCAGCCGTTTCAGCAGACCGACGAAGACCATGGTCGTGGAGAATTCATTCGCGCCGCTGCCCTTGGCGAAGTCCTGGAAGAGGTTCGATTGCGAAACCGCGAGCGGTTCACAGCGGACCTGGCGCGTCGGCAGAAAGCCGCCCAGCTCCTGGCGGCGGGCGCGGATGTACTGGATCTCCCTGCTGTCATCGTCGGGCCGGTAGAAGGGCGCCATGCCCACGTCGTCGTCCGAGACCGGAATGCCGAAGCGGGTGCGGAACTCCTTCAGCTCGTCCTCGTTCAGCTTCTTCTGCTGATGCGTGACATTGCGGCCCTCGCCGGTCTCGCCCAGGCCATAACCCTTGACGGTCTTGGCCAGGATCACCGTCGGCGAACCCTGGTGTTCAGTGGCGGCCTTGAAGGCGGCATAGACCTTTTCCGGATCGTGGCCGCCGCGGTTCAGCTTGGCCAGCTGCTCGTCGGACAGATGCTCCACCAGCTTCAGCAGCTCCGGATACTTGCCGAAGAAGTGCTGGCGGATGTAGGAACCCGGCTCGACCAGGTACTTCTGGTATTCGCCATCCACGACCTCGCCCATGCGCTGGACGAGCAGGCCGTCCTGGTCGCGCGCCAGGAGCGCATCCCAGTCGCTGCCCCAGACCACTTTAATGACGTTCCAGCCCGCGCCGCGGAAGGCGGCTTCCAGCTCCTGGATGATCTTGCCGTTGCCGCGCACCGGGCCGTCGAGGCGCTGCAGATTACAGTTGACGACGAAGACCAGGTTGTCGAGTCCTTCGCGCGAAGCCAACGTCAGCGCGCCCAGCGATTCAGGTTCGTCGGATTCGCCGTCGCCCATGAAGGCCCAGACCTTCTGCTTCGAGGTGTCCTTCAAGCCGCGATGTTCCAGGTAGCGGTTGAAGCGCGCCTGGTAGATGGCCATGATCGCGGTCAGACCCATCGACACCGTGGGGAACTGCCAGAAGTTGGGCATCAGCCAGGGATGCGGGTACGACGACAGCCCGCCGCCGGAACCCAGCTCGCGGCGAAAGTTGGCCAGGCGCGGAATCTTCAACCGGCCTTCGAGAAAGGCGCGGGCATAAATGCCGGGCGCGGAGTGGCCCTGGAAGTAGACCAGGTCGCCGCCGCCGGGGGCGTCCGGGCCGTGGAAGAAGTGATTGAAGCCGATCTCGTAGAGCGTCGCCGCCGAGGCGTAGGTCGAGATATGGCCGCCGATGCCTTCGGTGCGCTTGTTGGCGCGGACGACCATCGCCATCGCGTTCCAGCGGATCAGGCTCTTGATCCGGCGTTCCAGCTCGCGGCTGCCGGGAAAGGGCGGCTGGCGGCTGGTGGGAATGGTGTTGATGTAGGGCGTGTTGGCCGTGAAGGGAATCTGCACGCCCGAGCGCACCGCCTTGTGCTTGAGTTCGGTGAGCAGGAAGCGGGCGCGGTCGGGGCCGGCGGTCTGCAGGACGGCATCCAGCGAATCGAGCCATTCCTTGGTTTCGAGCTGGTCGGCGTCTCCGTTCCCGTTCGTGCTGGCGACAAAGATGTCCGTCGGCATGGCAGCAGCTCCGTGGAGGGGAAGCGGAC
The DNA here is from genome assembly GCA_020054355.1 of Planctomycetales bacterium. Lineage (GTDB taxonomy): Bacteria > Planctomycetota > Planctomycetia > Gemmatales > Gemmataceae > JAGVLI01. The sequence goes on from JAGVLI010000340.1 coordinate 1,936, forward strand.
GAGCGGAGGAGAGGTACACCTCGTCCCACGGTTTGGTTTACGGATGACCGGGAGGGATGCCAGGGGAGATCGAAGCGCGCCGGCGCGCCGGCTCACTGAAAAAAGCGCGAACTGGGCTTGAACGAACGCGGCGGGATTGGCGATGGTAAAGAAATGCTAAACCGCAAGCGGTGGAGAAGGCTAAGCCGCGAGCGGCGCGCTGGAACAGCGCACCTACAACCTGTTCAGCATGGCTTGTGTCGGCCGTGCGCCGTTACTTCACAAAGTCCTTGTCGCGCCGTCGTTGACGCGGTGAACGACGGAATGTCCGGGTCCGACATCCGCAGCGATGTACACCATTGCGACCCAGCACCGATTTGTTCCTGGCGGGCGTGTCCGCTCGTAATACAGCGATGCCCGACCACGGTGCCCGTGACCGCCTGAACTTGCCCCGATTCCAAAGCCTGCCCTCGGTGGCTGCAAGAACCCGGCTTCCGTCCGAGACTCCGAAGTGTCCCCCCCCCGCGCGAAACGATGAATCAGCGGAGTGGGTCGTTCTCGGCTGCTTCCAGACGGCACCGATCGTGGGGGAATCCAGGGCGCCGCGCTCCGCATGAGTC
>JAGVLI010001055.1 GCA_020054355.1 Planctomycetales bacterium
CGCGGGGGCGACGCCGATGCGCACCTCGATGGCCAGGGGCGGGCCGATGGGCGTCTTGCCGTCAGCGCCCAGCGCGGTGCCGTCCCAGAAATCCTGCCAGGCGGAACCATCGAAGTAGCGGAATTGCAGGGACTTCACTTCCTCGGCGATGAGGAACGACGCTTCGTCGGCGACATCGGGAGGCAGCGGTTCGTCGGCCGTCGCCACGCGGGTTTCCTGACGGCCCAGGCCGAGCGGACTGGACGAGCCGCCGGCGAGCCAGTAGGTGATGCGTCGCAAATCGCTGGCCACGACCGGGTTCGCGCCGGTGTCGCCGGTTGCGGGTTCGTTCAATTCGCGCGGCAGCCGGGTGATATACAGTATCAGGCGTTCTGAATCGCCTTGCACGCCCAGGTTGAACTTCACTGGGCCGGTCAAATTGTTGGAAGCCGATGCGGCCGTCGAGGATGAACTACCCTGCGCGGACGAGCTATTGCCGCCTGCGCCCGCACTCGAACCGGTCGTCGGCGTGCCGCCGGCTCCGGTCGATGAGCCGGACGACGAATTGCCGGAACTGGCCTTCGGCGGCGGCAGGGGCGGCAGGCTCGCGGAGACATCATTGCCGATCCGCGCCAGCAGCGCACGCGCCAGCACGCTTTCCTCGACGACTTCCCGGCCGGCGTCCACATGCCGCAGATGGGCTTCCAGCGCGACGTAGAGCGCGCCGAAGAGCAATACCGCAATGGCGGTGGCCAGGAGCATTTCCAGGAGAGTGAAAGCGACGCGGCGCGGGCGGGGCGTGCTAAACCGCAAGCGGCGGATAGGCATGATTAGCTGCCTCCCTTGCCTTTGGAGGAACCGCCGCCGGTCGAGCCACCTTTGGTCGAACCGCCGGTCGAGCCACCCTGGGACGAACCGCCACCGCCGGTCGAACCCGTCTTGCTGCCCGAGCCGGTCTTCGAGGAGCCAGAAGTGGCGGACGTGTCCGGCGTGGTCGGCGTATCGGTGCCGGCGGGCGTAGCGGCAGTCGTGCCGCCGCGCAGCGACGGATCGAGGACCAGCTGGCGAATCGCGCATTCGATCTTGGGCTGGGCCGGCTGCTGGCGCATCACCCGGATATTGATCCGCCACAGTCCCGGCGCGTCGGCTTCCTCGGCTTCCAGCGACCAGACCCAGTTCGGGTCGTCGTCGAAGGGCGTTTCCCCTTGGCCGCTCAGTGGAATGGCCCCGGCGGACACCTCGGCCAGCTTGGACTGACACAGCCGCGTGGCGTAGCTTTCCAGCTTGACCTCGAGCGCCCGTTCGCCGCCCATGATGATGAGCCGGCCGATGATGACCATCGAAAACAGGAAAATCGCCAGGGCGATCAGGACTTCCATCAGCGATAAACCACTACGACGCCGCGTGGTGGTGCGAAGCCGACCAGCGGCGGCGGTGCGATTGGTCATGGTTTCGCCTCCGCGTTGGATTCGAGCGGGCGAACCGTGACCGCGCCAGTGATGCCCCGAAGCCTGAGGAGGATGGGCCGGGCACCCTTCAGCGAAAAGACGATACTGACATCTTCTCGTGAGGTGCCATCGGGGAAGAACGTCAAGATGGGGAGGTACTTATTCAGTTCAACCGAACCGGGCGGCAGAAAGGACTCGTTACCGGTATCGGACTCCAGCGGCATGGTTCCGTCTTCGGTGTTAAAACGCACGCCCCTGGCGAGATGCTTTTCGAGAACGAGCGGCCGCTCGGTTTCCTCGGTTGTATCCTCGCGCTGCGTGCCGTCGCCGGACCAGAATTCGGAAGCATCGGGTGCGAGGCGATAATTGCCCTTGCCGGGAACCAGGGCGAAACGGTAGGGCCGGCCTTCATTGACGGCGCGGGTGCGCGCCTCCGTCCAGGCGGCGCGGACTTCGTCGGCGGCCGCCTTGAGGCGGGCGTTGTCGTACATGCCTTCCAGGGAAGGGTAGGCCAGGACCGTCACGATCACCAGGATCGTCAGCACCAAGACGACTTCCAGGAGCGTGAACGCACGACGGTGCATGAATCCTCATTCTCCTGGCGATCAATTCCAGTTCCTGATCTGGCCGTTTTGGTTCGCGGGGTTCATGCCCAAGGAATAAATGAGCGGTTTTCCGGTCAGTGGATGGCGATTGTCTCGTTCGTAGATGTAAGGTCGCTGCCAGGGGTCGAGCAGCGCGGCAGCGTCCAGAGGTGCGGGTTTGCCCTCCAGCGGCTGGGTCAGCACCGTAAGATCGGCGGGGTACTCTCCCTGCGGATCGTTGATTTTGTAAGCGGAGATTGCCATCTCGATGCTCGAGATGCCGAGCTTGGCTGCTTTTTCCTTGGATTGGTCCAGATAGCTAAACAGAACCACGCTGCCGACGCCAGCCAGCACCACCAGGATGGCAACGACCACCAGGACTTCCAGGAGCGTGAAGGCAGCCCGCGTGGAGGCGATTCGTTCGTTGATGCGTCGTTGTTGCAGGATCATGACACCTCGGACCTCACAAAGTACGTTCAATTAGCCTACCCGGTGGCAGCCGGTCGGCTCCACGAATACCCAATCATTATTAACCCCCGAACCTGGCAAGAGGTTCTGGTCGCAGGGATTGTTTCGGCTGGATCGTTTATGCGACCGTGCAAAGCCGCAAGCGGCCGACTTAACGGATCGTGCTGCCCATCTTGAAAATGGGCAGGAGCAGCCCCAACACGACCAGCAAAGTCAAGCCCGCCATCACCAGCAGCATGATCGGCTCCAGCAAGCGGACGAACATCTCGAGCTGGCGGGCGGTGCGTTTCTCCATGCTGTCGGCGATGTTCAGCAGCACGGTTTCCAGATTGTTGCTTTCCTCGCCGATGGCCACCATTTCGACCACGTCGCGGGGAAAATGCTTGCAGGCGCCCAGCGGAACCGCGAGGGCATTGCCGCTGGTGACGTTTTGCGCCGCCTGCTCGATGGCCTCGGTCAGCACGCGGTTGCCGGTGGAGTCCTTGGCGATGCGCAGTGCTTTCAGGATCGGGATGCCGTTGTGCAGCAGCGTGCCCAGGATGCGGGTAAAACGGGACAAGGCCAGCTGCGAGTAGATGGAGCCGACCACCGGCAGCCGCAGCCGCCAGCCGTCCAGGCGCAGCCGGCCGGCGTCGGAGGCGGCCCAGCGACGATAAAGGTAGAACAAGACGCCACCGCCGATGAGGACAAATAGGCCGCGCTCCTGCATGAAATGGCTGGCGGACATCAGGAACTGCGTCAACGGCGGCAGTTCGCCCTTCTCTTGCAGTTTGGCGAAGATCGGCTCGAAGCGCGGCACGATGAAGATGACCAGCGCGTTCAGGATCAGGAAGCCGATCACCGCGAGAAACACCGGATATACCAGGGCGCCGACCACCTTGGCCTTGAGGTCTTCCTGATGCTCGGTGAAGTCGGCGATGCGCTTCAGGACATCTTCGAGGAAGCCGCCTTCCTGGCCGGCGCGCACCATGCTGATGGCCAGTTCGTTGAAGGCGCGGGGATGCAGCGCCATCGCTTCGGCCAGTCCGGTGCCGTCGGCCACGCTGGCGCGGACCTCGCGCAGCACTTCGGAAAGCGCGGACTGCGACGATTGCCGTTCGAGCAGTTCGAGACTGCGCAGCAGCGGCACGCCCGAATGCAGCAGGTCGGCCAGCTGGCGATAGAAGTTGGCCATGTGGCGGACGCGAATGCGCCGGCCCCAGCCGCCGACCCGGAACGAGGTCCGCTGGGCTTGCTGGGCGATCTTGACCGGAAACAGACCCCGGCCGTCGAGCATGGCGATGGCTTCGCGCTCGCTGCCGGCGGTCAGGGTGCCGTTGCTGCGCTGGCCCGTGTTGGCAATGGCTTCGTAGCTGAATTCTGGCATGATCGAACCCGAACTGGTAGGGTCCGCTGTGCGGACCAATGAGAGAATTCGGTCCGCACAGCGGACCCCGCGACTGTCCGTGGGTTGCGATTCCAATCGTGACTACCATCACCGTCTGTCACGATTGGAATCGTAACCCACGGGCCA
>JAGVLI010000427.1 GCA_020054355.1 Planctomycetales bacterium
CGCTCCGTCTGGTCGCTGGCATCGTTGAACTGACCGAACTGCAACGGGGCAGCGGGCCTGATCCGCTGCCCCGCTTTCGTTGTGCCCCGCAATACTCCAGGCCCGCCTAGAATTCCTCGCGCCGGATGGCGTTCGTGCGCAAGTTGCCGTTCGGCTGCAGGAACAATTCGATCGTGAAGCCCCGCATCTCCCTGCCCACCTGCTGAAAGTGGAAGCGCGAGTCCGCCTTGTGGTAGGCGGTCTGCGGACCGAAGCAGTGGTCCGGCCCGTACCACGTGGTGCCCGTCGCGTACTTGATCTGAAACTGACCCAGCGGCATTTTCGCTTCCGCCGTGGAGCCGGCGTGGACGAACATCGTGGCGATCAGTTCGCCCTTCGTCCAATTGCAGACTTTGACGAAATAATGCTGCCCCTGGTCGCGGGTGACGACCCGCAGCGGGGCGACCGGCTCCCCGAGGTGAGAGCGCTCGACCGTCCCGTTCAAGGGCAACGGCTGAACTGGGAAGGTCTCATCGATCCGGGGCTTGGTCGGTGGCGCAATGATCGGAGGTGGAGTGAATGATCTCGCTGGCACTGTTGGGGCCGCTGCGTAGCGGCGGGATTCGGATGGCCAGAAACCCCACAGGACGAGGGCGGCAGCGGCGCACATTACCGCCACAAAGATCCCGAGTTGCAGAGGAGATTCCTTGACGTCCTCTTGCCTTTGCTGCGTGCCTCTGCGCTGCACTATCACGGGCACTGGTGCTGCTGGCCGCGTGCTGTTGCCAGTTGTCGGCGCGGCCGGCGGACTGGCTGGCGGCTTTGCGGCCTGTGGTGGCAGCGGCGACAGGAGCCCGCCTCGGATAGCGGACGTGAACGGGTCCGGACCTGACGGATTATTTTGCGACGGAGCAGCCGAAAGATGACGCAGTTGGTCGCGCACCATCTGCACCCAGCGAATCGCTTCCGGAACCTCAATAGTCTGCACAGCCAATGCCAGGCGAGTCGCGTTGATCCGCGTGAGCATTTCTCTTCGAGCCTGCGCATCCAGCTCCTCCCACTCCTTCCGTTCACTGAGTTCTCGCAGGAAATTTTTGGCTTCCCCGGTGTAGTTCTGGCCCAGGGAATCCAATATGTAGTCGAGTTCGCGCAACAGCACTGATTCGACGTGCGGCGTCGCGGCGCCATCATCGGGCGGCGGCAACAGAATGCCCATCAACGTCTGCTCGCGCGGCGGCCTCGGGATTTCGAGGCGCTGCCCGCAATACGGGCACTCGATTTTTTTCCCGGCCTGGTCGATGGCGGCCTCGGACGGGGTGCGACAACCTGGACAAGCGAAGCGGATCATCGGGCGTCACTCCGGGAAGGGAGGCGAGGAGTATTGAAGTCGTTCTGTTGTACCCGTCGGCAGCGCGGTGGGCAAAAGAAATTCCTGGGTCGAGTACCCGCCGCCCGCTAGAATTGGCGCGTCCTTTCGGCTGGCCGGCAGCCCTGGCTTGAGACCCCAGGCGCTGCCGGGCGGCCGGTCTCAGAAAGGAACTCATCATGTCCACGTTGTACCGACCGCAGATTGTCGAGTACCGCTTGCCCGATGGGGCCTGTCGGACACCAGACGGCCGGCGCGTCACCAAGCAAACGCCGGGAGCAGTGCGCAGGGTAAGCCGCTCTCCCACCTGGCACGGCCGATTCACCGACCGCACCGGCCGTCGGCATCAGGTCAAGCTGGACAAGAGCAAGTCTCGATCCAGTTCCATGCTCGACAAGCTTGCCGGGGACGCCCAGCTCGCTGGCGTCGGCCTGGACGATCCCTTCGATGGACATCGCACGCGGCCGCTCTTGGAGCACTTGAAAGATTTCGGTCGCTACTTGGCTGCCAAAGGGAATTGCGCGGAGCACGTCACGAAGACGTCCAGTCAGGCCCGCGCCATCATCGCAGGATGCGGGTTCAAAAAGATTGGCGACCTGCAGTCGTCAGCGGTCATTGAGTTTCTTGCTGACATGCGTGCGACCGGCGAGCAGTCGGCGCTGCCACTCAGGGGGAAGTCGCTAACCGTCAAGGAAGTTGCGGGCCTGCTTGGCATTCGCACGGCTTCGGTCTGGCGAATGGTGCGGCGCGGCCAACTGGCCTGCGAGGGACAAGGGCGGAAGCGGCGCTTCGCCAGCGAGGCGGTGACGGAGGCAATCAGGCGCCGGCGGGGCGTCGGCATCAATACGACCAACCACTACCTGGTGAGTATCAAACAGTTCAGTAAGTGGCTGGTGAAGGACCGGCGGGCGGCTTTCGACGCGCTCGCCGGCATGTCGAGGCAGAACGATGGCACCGACGTCCGCCATCCCCGGCGAGCACTCACGGAGGAAGCCTTTGCCCGCTTCGTTGAGGCGACGGCAGCGGGCAAGACTTTTCGCGGCCTGACGGGAGCGGATCGGCTGGTGGTTTACACTCTGGGCGCCAACACCGGCTTTCGCGCCAGCGAACTGGCCTCGCTCACCCCCGCATCCTTTGAACTGGATGCCGGGCAACGAACCGTCACCGTGGAGGCCGGCTACTCAAAGCATCGGCGGCCCGACGTGCAGCCGCTGCGGTCGGACGTTGCCGAGATGATGCGGTTGTACGTCGCTGGCAGGCCCCGGAAGAAACAGCTCTGGCCGGGCAGCTGGCCTGACGCGGGCGCCGAGATGGTACGCCTCGATTTGGCGGCCGCTGGGATTCCCTATCAGGACGAGGCCGGCCGCTACTTCGACTTCCATGCGATCCGGGGACAGTTCGTCAGCTCCCTGGCCGCTGCCGGCGTTCACCCCAAAGTTGCCCAGGTCCTCGCCCGGCACTCGACCATCACGCTGACGATGAAGAACTACACCCACCTGGATGTCCTGGACGTGGCCGGCGCCCTCGACAAGCTGCCCGCCCTCCCCGGCGACAAATCAGCCAGCCAACCCGAGCAGCATTCCCGCCGTGCCTGACCGGCCCGCGGCGCCTTGCACCCGCCTTGCACTCCACCAGGGCACTGAGCGGCCCTTGAGGTCCAAATGAACAGGCCGGGCAAACGCCCGGCCTGTTGTCGCAACTCTTCGCCAGTGGACCTGTTGGCCCCTGCTGGCCCTTCCCGTCCACTAAACTACCCGGCCTGGATTCGAACCAGGACAAAGAGAGCCAAAATCTCTTGTGCTACCGTTACACTACCGGGTATCGGATCGTGAGAACATTATAGCTGCCGTTCGCCGACCTGGGAGGCCGAACACCCATCTTTTTCATGCGCCTACGGGTCAGAGCGCTTGCGAGGCTGCGGTAGCGGAAGTCTCACGACTTCCGCTGCCGCCCCAAGACGCCGCGGCAACCGCGAAAGCGCTCTAATCCTGCCGTTCGTCTCCCATGTCATCCAGCAGGTGGCCCAGCTTGTCCTTTTTGGTCTTCAGGTAGCGCAGGTTGTCCTCCGTCGGCGGCACCTGGATCGGCACCCGCTCGACGATGCGCAGGCCGTAGCCGTCCAGGCCCACTACTTTCTTCGGATTGTTGGTCAGCAGGCGAATCTGGCGGATGCCCAGGTCGCGGAGGATTTGCGCGCCGATGCCGTAGTGCCGGAGGTCCGGCGCGAAGCCGAGCCGGTGGTTGGCTTCCACGGTGTCGAGACCTTCCTGCTGCTGCAAGCGATAGGCTTTCAGCTTCGAGAGCAGGCCGATGCCCCGGCCTTCCTGGCGCATGTAGAGGACCGCGCCCTTGCCGGAGCCTGCCACTTGCTTCATGGCTTGGTGCAGCTGCGAGCCGCAATCGCAGAGCATGCTCTCGAAGATGTCGCCGGTCAGGCAGCTGGAATGGATGCGCACCAGCACCGGATCGACCTGATCGGGCACCACGCCGTTGACTTCCAGGCCGACGCCGCCGACGCACAGGGCCAGGTGCGGTTCCGCATCGACCACCGACGTGTAGGCGATCAGGTCGAAGTTGCCGTGCCTGGTCGGCAGCTTGACGTGCAGCTCGCGGCGGATCAGCTTTTCCCGCTGCCGGCGGTAGGTGATAAGCTCCTCGATGGTACACATCTTCAGGCCGTGCTTCTGGCTGAACTCGCGAAGGTCCGGCAGCCGGGCCATCGTGCCGTCTTCCTTCATGATCTCGCAAATGACGGCCGCCGGCTTCAGGCCCGCCAGCCGGGCGAGATCGACGCTGCCCTCGGTATGGCCGGTGCGGACCAGCACCCCGCCTTCCTTGGCGCGCAGGCC
>JAGVLI010000065.1 GCA_020054355.1 Planctomycetales bacterium
CGAGCCGCGCACGCAGTCAGCGGCAGACCGCCCCGCTGACTGCGTGCGCGGCGCGCACGCAGTCAGCGGGTCCGCTCCTTGCAAATTTCACGAAAGCGACCCCTGGCGCACCTGCTGGCGACATGGTATAACAATGTGCCGGAAAATCCAGCCGCCGGCCGTGCCCGCACGGCCGCCGAGGACGTGAAGCGCGCGGCCCGCCAAGCCGAATTCCGAACCCAAAATCGCCGGCCGGCGTAGTTTCTGGAGTACCTGTCCCCCGACCGATCCCAGTTCCGGAGCATAGCACCGGAGAGGCCCTGCCATGCCGAACGACGAACTCAAGCGGAATCTCAACCTGGCCAAGCGCGCTACCCCCGAAAAGCGGCTGTTCTTCGCGCTGGCCGTCAAGGACAAGACCAAGGGCGCGCTGCTCGTCAGCAAGCGCAAGATCGCGCCGTCCAAGGTCCAGGCGGCGAAAAAGCTGTGCGGCGCCACGGCCCAGGTCACGGGCACCTGCTATTCCGGCGGCGGCAAGCTGCTCTTCGAGTCGCTGAAGAAGCCCGAATCGAAGTGGAAGGCCCTGGTCCGCCACCTGGCCGCCAAGGAGGCCAAGCTCAACCTGACCAACGTCGAGTTCGTCCAGGGCAGCCGTTCGGAGGACGACTTCGAGGAAGCCGAGTTCGACGTGTACGAGGAGCACGGCGACGTGGCCCCGGACATCGCCGAGGAGGAACTGCGGAAGAAGGCCGACGTCGAAACGCGGCTGGGGGAACTGCAGCCCCGGATCGCCAGCGCCGCCAAGACCGACACGGAAGTCCGCGCCATGATCGACAAGCTGCTCGACCAGCTCAACCGCTTCATGAATGGGGCGGACTACGACGCCGCCGCGCGGACGCTGAACAACCTGACGATGCTGGTGGACACGGCGCTCCAGAGCAAGCCTGGGGACAAAACCGACCTGAAAGCCCAGGAGTTGGTCAAGCGCGTCCGGGCTTTGTGGCCCCAGTATCAGGAGGCCATCAACGCGCCGACCAGCCTGCGCGCGACGCTGCAGCAGACCCTGGGGCAGGCGAACCAGCACATTCAGAACAAGGACTACGGCGCGGCCGGCGAAGCCCTGGACCAGCTGGAGCAGCTGATCCCCCAGGCCCTGAAGGCGCGGGACGAGGCGCGGCAGCTCCAGGAGAGCCGGACCCTCAAGCAGACCGAACGGCACAACAAGCTGTCCCCGCAGATGACCCGGGTCAAGGACGGTTGTTTCCTTCAGCAACAGGACGGCGCGGGCCTGATGGACAAGGCGTTCGCCCCGAACCTGAAGCCGGGCAAGGAATTCAAGACCTTCCAGGCGGCGCTGCGGAAATTCGAGGAAGCGCGGAGCCTGGACCACCTGGAACTGGTGGAAAAGGCCGCGCAGCTCTATCTCGCCCACTATCTCAAGCTGACGCCGGCGCAGCAGAACGACGAATTCAGCACGAAAAAGAAGGCGGTGTGCGAGCGCGCCCTGCGCGAAGCCGCGCGCTGGCGGACCGCCCTGGCCTGGGAAGAACTCGGCGCGCCGCCGTGGAGCGACGACCAGGAGAGCCAGGCCGCCGAGTTGTATTCCAAGATGCTCTTCGAGGGCGGCGACCCGGATCGCAAGATCGAAGGGGCTTTGCAAGGCGGCGTCTCTTGCATGAAGTGGTGGGTGGATGCACCGCCCAAGGAAAACGAGGGGCTGAATCGCCGCAAGTACCTCTTCAAGCCGATGGACGAAGAATTGCAAACTCCGCAGGGCTTTCCCAAGGGCGGACATTCGGCCCGCGAAGTGCTGGGCAAGGCGCTGGGCGATTCCATTCAATCGTCCACGGGTCTGGACCTGGACGTACCCGAAACTCATCTGATCTCCGTGGACGGCTGCTGGCTCCAGGATCCCCTGGATCCGGACAGGATCATGCCGTCGCAAGTGGTGGGATCGATCCAGCATTTCGTGAAGACCAGCAAAACAGTGGAGGAGGTCGCGGGCAACCTCGGTCAGCTGAAGGAACTGCCGATCCCGCGCGAGGAAAGCCAGAAGATGGCGATCCTCGACCTGATCTCCCTCAACATGGACCGCCACTGGGGCAACTTCATGGTGAAGGAAGACGAGCCGGGCAAGCTGGTGCCCATCGATCACGGCACCATCCTGCCCACTCGCGAAGGGCTGCTCTCGAAGCGCGCCCGCCTGGCCCCGCCCCAGGCCATGCTGCCGCAGCTGGGCAGCAGCGACGAGCCGTTCACCGACGACATGCTGAAGAAGCTCGACGGCATCGACGAGGAGGAAGTGCTCAAGAGCCTCAAGGAAGCGGTGCTGGCCATGGGCAAGCGCCATCCGGGGGCGGCCAAGGCGGCGCGGATCACCAAGGAGAACCTGGAGCTGGTGCGCTGGTCGATCCGCTTCCTGAAGCGGGCGGCCCAGGCGGGCCTGACCTTGGCCGAGATTTACGACGCCTACGCGCAGGACACGGAAACGATCTTCGATTCGACCGACGAGGACATGGAGGAAGCGTTCGACCAGGCCATCCAGAACGCCCGGAACCGGACGCCGGCCCGGCAGCGCTGCGAGCGGGACCTCCTGGGTCCGGATGCGCAGGCCCACCTCCAGCGGCTGGTGGAGGCGGGC
>JAGVLI010000184.1 GCA_020054355.1 Planctomycetales bacterium
GTCCATGCGTTAACCGGTCTCGTCCCCGCGTTGGCTTCGTCTTCCACCGCCCAGTAACCGATGGGCATCGGGTGGATAAAATGAATATACCAGGCGTTACAGAACACAGCCCAGGGTTGCCGGTACTCCGGCTACCCTGGGTTTGAGAGCAAATTGAAATCCCATCTACCCCGAAGGGGTTGTATAAACTTGCCGCCATACGTTTATGCAACCCCTTCGGGGTAGAAAATCCAAATGACCACCGACACCCAGGGTAGCCGGAGTACCGGCAACCCTGGGCTGTGTTCTGTAACGCCTTCGGCGTAAAGAGTCAGAGTTGCCGTAGAACTGCAACGTGGCGATCACCGGAGTCTCGATGCAAGCGTGGTTCAAATCGGCCGGCTCTTTCCTGCTCTGGTCGCTCGTTTTCGCCCTGGTGTATACGCAAGCGCCCCTGTACTACTCCAACCAGAATCAGTATTTCCTGCACGGCCTGGCCGACGGCGGCCTGGGCCTCTTGCATGAGGACTGGCTGGCCAACACGCTCGACCCCACGCCGCTGTTCACGCTGCTCGTCTCGACGACCTATCGCTTCGGCCACGAAACGCTGTTCTACGCCTGGTACGGCCTGCTGTTCGGCGTCTATTACTTCGCCCTGTCCGGGGTGTCTCGTTTGCTGCTCGGCGAACAGGCAACTCCCTTGCTGCGCGCCGGTTTCGCCCTGTTGTTCCTGTACATTCATTCCGCCGTATTGCGCCTGACATCGGGGCAACTTTTGGGCGTCGATTATCCCTGGTACTTTCAGGCAGGCGTGGCCGGGCAATACATCCTCGGCCCGACCTTCCAGCCATCGGTCTTCGGCGTGTTGCTGCTGCTGTCGGTGTACCTGTTCCTGGCGGGCAAACCCTGGCAGGCGGTTTGCTGGGCGTGCGCCGGGGCGACGATCCATACCACTTATCTCTTCTCGGCCGCGTGCTTGACGCTATCGTACATCATCTTGCTCTGGCGCGAGAGGCGTCAGCGTGATGCCGTGCTGCTGGGCGGGCTGTCCTTGCTGCTGGTCTTGCCCATCGTGCTGTACAACTGGTTGACCTTTGGGCCGTCCTCGCCGAGCACCTTTGGGGAAGCACAGCACATGCTGGCGCGGTTTCGCATTCCGCATCACTGCGTCGTCGGCGATTGGTTCGACTGGGTGGCGGGGCTGCAAGTCGGCTGGATCGTGCTGGCCATCTGGCTGGTGCGCCGGCAACCGCTGGCCATCGTCATGCTCGGCTCGTTCGTGCCGGGCTTGGCTCTGACGCTGGTGCAACTAGCCACCGGCAGCGATACGCTCTCGCTGCTCTTTCCGTGGCGGGTTTCGGTCTACCTGGTGCCGCTGGCGACTACCGTGGTGCTGGCAGCGCTCCTGAAGTCCGCCGCGGAACGGTTGAATGCCTGGCCCGCAACCCGGCAGCGCGCCTTGCAGCTGGCGACCCTTGGCGGCATCGCCGTGCTCGTCCTCGGCGGGATCTGGATCAGCACACAGGACCTGGCCTATCCGTCCAGCAACGACGAAGAAGGCGTGCTGGCCTTCGTGCAGGCGAACAAGGCGAGCGGCGACGTGTATCTGATCCCGTTCGACCTGCCCCGGCCGCGTGTCCGCAAGGGCGCATTCATGAACGACTTCGTGCCGCCGACGCCGCCGGGCAACAGCAATCGCCTGATTCGCATCGAGCTGCAACGCTTCCGATTGCACACGGGCGCGCCGATCTTCGTCGATTTCAAATCGATCCCTTACCGCGACGTGGAAGTGCTGGAATGGCAGCGCCGCGTCCAGACGGCGCAGACGATCTATCGGCATTTGCAAGCCGGCCAGGAGACGGCAGCGATACCCTTGATCCAGGCCGAAGGCATCACGCAGCTGGTGATTCCGGCCCGGAACTCGCTTTCCGCCGAGGTATTCTCGGAGAAGTTCAATGACGGTGCGTTCGCGGTGTATCGGATCGGGGGCGGCAGTCCTTGAGCAGACCGCGAAGCCGCAAGCGGTGGGTGCGGAACTCGTATGGCGAAAACTAGCGCGATCTTCTTCCCGTTCGACCTGTTCGGCAGCGCCGGCGCCGCCGACGGCGCGAAGTTGCTGGCCGATGCCTTCACTGAAATGCTGGACGACAACCGCCGCGAAAAGCTGCCCACCCGCGCTGCCCGCTACCAGCCGCACGTCCGGATGCGGGAACTGACCTTCGAGACGCTGCCAGACTACGAAACCTGGCGGCAGCGCGGCCGGCAAGCGGCCCGCCAAGCACTTCGCAAGGGCGAGTTCCTGCTCTGGACGGCGGGCAATCATCTCGGCGTGCTGCCCGTCTACGACGAGCTGGCGAAGCTGCCCGGCAAGACCCTCGTCATCCAGTTCGACGCGCATCTCGACATCTACAACCTCTCCGATTGCACCGCCGAGTTGTCGCACGGCAACTTCCTGCTGCACTGCGACGGCCCGCTGCCAGCACTTCTCAACATTGGCCATCGCGAACTGCTGCTGACATCCGAGTATATCGAGCGCTATTACCAGTGGACCTGTTCCGCGTCCGAGCTAGCGGTGGACCCGGAGCCGGCCTTGGAGCGCGTACGAAAAGCATGCACGGCTGCCGACCGCGTCTTTCTCGACCTCGATTGCGACTGCTTCGATCCGGCTTACTTTCCAGCGCTGGCGCATCCGCTGCCGTTCGGCATCAGTCCGCAACTGCTGTTGCGCTTCGTGGCAGCGGCCTGGTCGGACAAGGTCTGCGGCGTGGCGTTTTCCGAGTTCGATCCAGGGCGGGATCGCAACGACCGGAGCCTGGCGACGCTGGTCTGGCTGGCGGAGTGGTTGTTGCTGAAGCGGTACGAAGGCGCCTGATCCGAAGGCGAGCGTCGAGGCGTCAGCCCGACGTGCGTTTGGGTTGCTCACA
>JAGVLI010000446.1 GCA_020054355.1 Planctomycetales bacterium
GCGTGCGCCTGACGGTTGAGCGCGGCCAGGCCGAAGCAGAGCAGGGCGAAGCCGAGAAACCTGCGAGTCGTCACGTGCATGAAGTCAACTCCTGTGCTGGGGTCTGTCCGGTGAATCAAACGCCCCGCTGTAACGGCCGTGTACGCTACCACCTGGTGCGAAAAATGTCTGAATTAGCTGACAGCTATCAGCTAATAGCTGTCAGCTAATTTCACGACTTTGATTCGCCGGACAGACCGTAAACCGCAAGCGCATGGATTCGCGCGGCTTTACTTTTCCTCGATCACCGCCCGCATCGGCCCCTGGGCCACGGTGATGTCCTTGGTGCGGGTGGTGCCGTTGCTGTAGCGCACCTCGACCTTGTAGCTGCCGGGATCGAGGGCGAAACGCGCCGACGGAGCGGGTTGACCGCCCCGGCCGTCGCCGCCGGAAATCTGCTGCGACGCCACGGCCTTGCCCGTCTTGTCCAGCACGCGGACATTGCTGCCGACCACGCCGGTATTGCCGCCGGGCGTCAGCGTCACCGGGGAGCGCTTGCCGGCCACGAGTTCCGGATTTGCGAGCAGCACGCAGGAATCCTGGCCTTCGTTGGCGAAGATCACGTCCAGGACGCCGCGATTGTTCAGGTCCACCAGGCAGACGCCCTGGGTGTTGAAAATCTTCTGATGCAGGCCCAACACTTCCGAGGCATCCGCGAACTTACCGTCGCCCTGGTTGCGGAAGAAGCGATTCGGCCCGCGCAGACAGCCCACGACCAGGTCGAGCTTGCCGTCGTTGTCGAGATCGCCCCAGGCCGCACACGCAGCCATGCCGAAGGGCTTGGCCAGGTCGCCGGCCTTGGGCAGCATGTCGGTGAACTTGCCCTTGCCGTCGTTCTTGAACAGCTTGCAGCTACCATCGAGCTGCGGCACGAACAGGTCCGGCGCGCCGTCGCCGTCGAAATCGCCGAAGACCGGGCCAATCTTGCCCGTGCGGTAGGTAATGCCCGAATCCTTGGTCTCGACGAAGCCCTTGGGCGTGTTCAGCACGAGAATACCGCTGGCCGCGCCATAGAGGAAATCGGGCCGACCGTCGCCGTTGACGTCGCAGACGGTCAGCGTGTCGCCCTTGAGGTTGCCGGCCACGCCGTCAGCGCCCAGCCCCACCTTGTCGGAAACGTCCTCGAACAGCCAGGTGACTTGCGGCGGCACGTTGACCTTGGCCGCGAAGTAGAAGGCGAATTCGCCCTGACCTTGGCAAACCTTGATGAGCAGCTGGTTCTTGCCCTGCTTCAGCTTCAGGGTGGCCTGCGCCTGGTCCGGGGCCGCGCCGCGAGCGACGTTCTGGGCGATCAGCTTTTCGCCATTGAGCCAGACGGTCAACGTGTCGTCGCTGCCGAAGGAGCAGGGCATTTCCATCGGCGCGGGGCAGGTGATCTCGCGGTGCAGGTAGACCGTGCAATCGGTGTTCTGATCGAGGATGGCCAGGCTGTTGATCTGGCCGTCCAGGAACTGGCCTTCCTTCCAGGTCACCGGGCCGGCCTTGCCCTGGTAGGTCTTCTTCAGGTCGATTTCCTTTTCCGGCGGATAGACCGCGTCAAAGCCCTTGCCGCCGGCATTGTCGAACGCGCCGATGTAGTGCCATTTGCTGAACGCCAGCTGCGAGGTGTTTTCCGGGGCCGGGCCGATGTTGCGGAAGAGACGCAGGCCGTGGAAGCCATTGGCCAGCAGCACGTCGGGCCGGCCGTCGCCGTCGTAGTCGAGCCAGCAGGCGGCGGTGGCATTGTAGGCAGGCTGGGTGGGCAGCAGGTGCGAGTCGTCGCGGAAGACGCCCTTGCCCATGTTCGTGAACAGCTTCGGGCCATTCGTGCTGGCGACTAGCAAGCTGGGCAGGCCACTGGCGCTGTAATCGGCCCAGACGGCGGCGCGGGAGCCGGTGACGCCCGGCAGGCTCATCTCGTTCATCGCTTCACCGCCGTTGCCCAGCAGCACGCAGCGATTGCCGCCGATCAGGCAGAGGTCGTTCTTGCCGTCAGCGTCGAAATCGACTGCGGAAACTGCCTGGGCTTCGGGATCGACGCGGGGCAGCGCCGAGATGTGCGTGAAGCCCGGCATGCCTTGCAGGCGGCGGAAATCCTCGCCGCCCCAGCCGACGAAATCGCGCTTCGGGTTGTAGTCCTGGATTTTCAGACTGACCTTGAGCCGCTGCACCTTGGCGCGGCGGTAGTGCAGGTCTTCCTTGTTGCCGTCGATCATGCAGGGGGCGACGGTTTCCTTGTTGGCCAGCACTTCGCGGACGATGCCGACGAGCTTTTCCGGGGTGCCGCAAAAGCTGCGGAGCAGGAACGGCTCGCCGTGGCTCTGGTTCCACCACTCGCCGCCGGCGTAAGCCTGGTACCAGTAAGTGCCGATGCAGGTTTCGCTGGCCCCGCCGTTGTAGCAGAAGACGGCGGTCTTGCCCGGCTCGGCCCATTCCATCGTGTACTTCCATTCCTCGGGCTTGACCAGCTGCGCCTTGCCGATGTTGTGCTTGATGACGTCCGTGGGATGCTTGCCCTTGATGTCCTCGATCTTGCGGTAGATGACGAGGTGCTTTTCCTTATCGACCTTCTCGACGCGCATGTAGACGATGTTCGAGGACTGGGCGATGACCGCGCCCAGGCTCATCGGCACCTCGACGAACGCCTGACCGGGCCGGGGAACCAGTGCCAGGGAGAGGGCACACAGGGCAGCGACAACGAGCAAGCGCTTCAGGGGCAGCATCGGGGGTGTACTCCACAGTCGGATAGATGCGGTGTTCGCACGGGTCGGGTGCCCTGCTTGGGAGGCAGCCGTCTCGGGTTTGTCCGACGAATCAAAAATTGTGAATTAGCTGACAGCTATCAGCTAATAGCTGTCAGCTAATTCAGGCTTTTTTCACGAAACCGTACCGAACACGGTCGGCTACAGCGGTGGCCCGCGATTTACCGGACAGGCCCTGGGGCCGGAATACCGCCGATGCCACTGCCCAAGCATGTCGAGCCGCTGTCGGTCCGGCAAACTCGGAGGGCTTACGCCCCCGCTCGCCTTAACTCTTCTTCAGTGCCTCCAGGCGTTCCTTGGCCACCTCGGCCCACTTGCTTTGCGGGTGGTCCTGGATGACGCGCTCCAGCAGCTTTTCCGCCTGGTCCTTCTGCTTCACTTCCGCGAAGCTGCGGGCGGCTTCGATCAGGGCGGCAGCGCTTAGCTCCGGATAGTTGTAGGTGAACGGCACGCTCAGGAAGGCGGTGGCCGCCTCGGGATGGCGCTTCTGCTCCAGCCGGCAGAGACCGATCTGCAACTGGGCGCGGGCGCCAATCTCCGTGGCCGTGCCGGCCACCACTTGCGAGTAGGCGTTGACGGCCTGGTCATACGCCTTTTGGTTCTGGAAGGCCCAGCCGATGCCGTAACGGGCTTCGTGAATCCACGGGCTGTTGTTGCCGAAGCGGGCGTTCAACTGCTCGTAGGCGTTCCGGCTGGGGTCCCATTGGCCGAGCTGCCCCAGGGCATAACCCAGGCGCAGCAGGGCGCGGTCGCTGACGGTCGGGATGTTATGGAACTGCCCATTATCGCGGAAGATGGCCAGCCGGGCGGAACCCTGCTGGAAATCGCCCATCTCGATCAGGCATTCGCCGGCGCGGTAGTGAGCCTGGGCCAGGTTGGCGCTCTTGGGGTTCTTGGCGATCGCGTCGAACTGCGCGAGTGCGGCCTTGTGGTCCTTCTTGCCGGCCAGGCAGACACCGAGCCGCAGGCGGAGCTTCTCGGTCAATTCCGCCGACGGTTCCTTGTCGATCGCCTGGTTGATGAGCGCGATCGCGCCGTTATAGTCGTCGCGTTGGGTCAGCAGTTCGGAGAGTTCGAGCCGGCCATCGACGGCCAGCGGCACATCGGTGAACGCCAGCAAGGCTTGATAATGCGCGCGGGCCTTCTGCTCGGCCGGCTGCACCGGCACCTGCGACAGCGGCACGTCGGGCAGCACGACCACCGCTGGGGCCTTCCACTTCGGGTCTTTCTTGAGCGCTTCGTCCTGTTGCTTCTTCAGCGCCTCCTGCTGCATCTTGGTCCGGAGGGCGACGACTTCCGGCTCGGCCAGCACGCGGAAGGCCCAGGCCGCCTCGTAGTGGACGCGGGCACGGGCTTCCGACGAGGCGTTCTTCTTCTGGAGCGGCTCGACCTGGCTTTCGTAGTAGCCGGTCACGTCGCGGATGGCCTTGAAGCCTTCCTCCAGGGTCTTCTGGGCGGCGGCGACTTCTTCCTGCTTGAGGTTCGGCGTGGCCAGCTTCTTGCGAGCGGCGTCGAGCTTCAGCATGCCTTCCTGCTGCAAGCACTGGCCGGCACGCAGCACGGCATCATTGGCTTCGGGACGGTTGCCGCCGTTCTTGGCGACCTGATCGAAGACCGCGCGGGCCTCGGCCAGCTTGCCGGCCTCCCGCAGAGCAGCGCCGTGATGGTAGGCGAGCAGCGTCGCCC
>JAGVLI010001094.1 GCA_020054355.1 Planctomycetales bacterium
TGCAAGGAGGTGATGGCCGACTCCCGGCCGGAGCCTGGCCCCTTGACGCGCACTTCGATTTCCTTCAGGCCGAACTTGGTGGCCTTCTCGGCGCAGGTCTCCGCGGCGCGCTGGGCGGCGAACGGCGTGCTCTTGCGGCTGCCCTTGAAGCCCACCGTCCCGGCCGACGCGAAGCAAAGCGTGTCGCCGTTGGTATCGGTGATGGTGACGATCGTGTTGTTGAAGGTCGCCTTGATGTGGGCGATGCCCCGGCTGACGTTGCGCCGGGCCTTGCGTTTCTTGCTTTTCGCCATGTTAGTAGTCAGTAGTTAGCCAGTGGTCGATCAACACCGCGTCGCTAGCGGTTTAGCAGGAGCGCGCCCAAACCGCTGTTAGCCGCGCATTTCCTTGACGCCCTTCTTGCCGGCCACGGTCTTGCGCGGGCCTTTGCGGGTGCGGGCGTTGGTCCGGGTGCGCTGGCCGCGCACCGGCAAGCCGCGCCGATGCCGCATGCCGCGATAGCAGCCGATGTCGCGCAGCCGCTGAATGTTCTGCTGGTTTTGCCGGCGCAGCGGGCCTTCCACGGTATACTCGCGGTCGAGGATCGTGGCCAGCCGGGCGATCTCTTCGTCGCTCAGTTCCTTGGCCCGGCGGAATGGGTCGATATGGGCCTGCTCGCACAGCCGCAAGGCAAGCGTCGGGCCGATGCCGTAGATATAGCGCAACGAAATGTGCGTCACTTTGTCGTTGGGCAGGTCAACACCCAGGATACGAGGCATGCCAGCTTCTCCTTGCAGTTATCCTTGGCGTTGTTTGTGACGGGGATTGCTGCAAATGACGAACAAGCGCCCGTGTCGGCGGACGACCTTGCAGTTTTCGCAGATACGTTTCACGCTCGCTCGAACCTTCATGGCCGAATGCTCCCACGAACTTCCTGAAAAAGTTGTGAAACCACCATTGTAAAACCGGCACGGGCCGCGAACAAGGGGAAAAAAGCGATTTACGCTTGACAGTTCCAGGCCGCGGCCACTCATCGGCCGCTACCATGAGTTTCCACAGGCGTCCGGTGACGAGCCGTTCGCCGCCAGGAACTGCCGATGATCGACTTCCCAATCTCTGGCGCTGCCAAGCAAATCGGGACGTGGACTTTCGCCGATGGCGGAACACTCCGATTCGCGGGTTAAAACTCGGCGCTGCCCGGCGTCCTTGGACACGGAATCACGTCGCGGATGTTCGCCATGCCGGTGATGAACTGCACGGTGCGTTCCAACCCCAGCCCGAAGCCGGCATGCGGCACCGTACCGTAGCGGCGCAGGTCGAGATACCACCAGTAGCTTTCCGGGTTCAGGTTCATTTCCTTCATGCGTGCTTCCAGCACGTCGAGGCGCTCCTCGCGCTGGCTGCCGCCGATGATCTCGCCCACGCCCGGCACCAGCACGTCCATGGCCCGCACGGTCTTCCCGTCGTCGTTCACCCGCATGTAGAACGATTTGATGCCCTTCGGATAGTCGAACAAAATCACCGGCTTCTTGAAGTGCTGCTCGGACAGGTAGCGCTCGTGTTCGGACTGCAAGTCCGTGCCCCACGACACCGGGAACTGCCATTGCTGGCCGGATTTCAGCAGGATATCGATGGCCTCGGTGTAGCTCAGGCGAATGAACTCGTGCTTGAGGACGCCTTCGAGCCGGGCGATGATCTCCTTGTCGACCCGCTCCTGGAAGAACTGCATGTCCTCGGGTTGCTTCTCCAGGGCGTCCTTGATGAGCCGTTTGATGAACGCCTCGGCCAGGTCCATGTTGTCGTTCAGATCGTAAAAGGCCATCTCCGGCTCGACCATCCAGAACTCGGCCAGGTGGCGCGGCGTGTTCGAGTTCTCCGCGCGGAAGGTCGGGCCAAAGGTGTAGACCAGTCCGAGCGAGCAGGCGAAAATTTCCGCTTCCAGCTGGCCGCTGACGGTGAGAAACGACGGCCGATGGAAGAAATCCTGGGTGTAATCGACGACGCCTTCCGCGCGCGGCACCTTGTTCAGGTCCAGGGTCGTGACCTTGAACATCTGGCCGGCGCCCTCGCAATCGCTGGCGGTGATGATCGGCGCATGGACGTAGAGGAAGCCGCGCTCCTGGAAGAAATCGTGGATCGACTGGCTGACGCGGTTGCGCATGCGCATCACCGCGCCGAAGGTGTTGGTGCGCGGCCGGAGGTGGGCGATGGTCCGCAGGAACTCGAACGAATGGCCCTTCTTCTGCAAGGGGTATTTTTCCGGATCGGCGGTGCCGACCAGTTCGACACTATCGGCATGCACTTCGGTCGGCTGCCCCTTGGCCGGCGATTGCTTGACCTCGCCGGTGATGCTCAGGCTGGCCCCGACCGGCAGCTTCTTGATCTCGCTTTCGTAGTTCGGCAGCGACGCGGGCGCCACCACCTGGACGTTGCCCAGGCAGGTGCCGTCGTTGAGTTCCAGGAAGCTGAAGCCGCCCTTGGAATCGCGGCGGGTGCGGAGCCAGCCTTGCAGCCGGACGTGCTTGCCGATCGCTCCGACTTGCCGCGCCTGGGCCGCCGTCATCTTTTCCATTGTGTCCTCCCGCGGATACGATACAGTGCCAGCGAAGCGCCTTGCCGACCGGCTATTATAGCCAGCACGCCGCGCTCCAGGTGAATCCCGTGGGCCGATAATCCGGAGGCGGATTTCCTCGTTCTACTCCGAGAACTTCATGGATACCACCCAACTCTTGACCGTCCTTCGCTCCGGCCTGCCGCTGCCCGCTGCCCTGGAACGCTTCGCCTTGAGCCGCGCGGCCTTCGATGCCGCCCTGGCCCAGCA
>JAGVLI010000914.1 GCA_020054355.1 Planctomycetales bacterium
CCAGAGCTTGTTCGCCGGGTCGGCTTTCAGGGAGGCATCATTCGCCTCGCCGGTCTGCTGGTAGACCGCGCTGTTCATGATGAGCTTGTGGATGGGCTTCAGCTTCCAGCCGTTCTTGATGAGTTCGGCGGCGAGGAAGTCGAGCAGTTCGGGGTGCGTCGGCGGTTCGCCCTGGACGCCGAAATCGTTCGGCGTGGCGACGATGCCCTTGCCCATGTGGTGCTGCCAGAGACGGTTGACGATGACGCGGGCCAGCAGATGGCCGGCGCCGTGCTCGGTTTCGGTCATCCAGCGGGCCAGGGCGATGCGCGGATGCACCGGCCCCTTGGACGTGACCGCGCTGATCCAGCGCTGGTCCTGGTCCGGGGCAGTCATCAGTACCTGGACGTAACCGGGCTTGGCCACCGGCCCCTTGCGATCGACCTCGCCGCGCACCAGGAAATGCACGTCGCCGCCGCCCCGCTCCGCCGCCACGAAGACCGTGGCCAGCTGTGGCTGCGGTTCCTTTTTGGCGTGCTCTTCCACGGTTTTGTAGAGCTTGTCCACTTCGTCATCGAGCGGGCGGAACCAGCGCGCGAATTGTTCCCGATTCTGCTCGTTGACCTGCCCCTGCTGTTCGAGCAGGGTGGCTACCTCCTGGGCATTCTGCAAGGCGACCGCGCCTTCGAGCTTGGCCGGTCGGGGAGCCGTGGTGAAGGACAGGCGCGGCCGGCCGATGGCGAAGTGGTCCCCCTCGAACTTCAGCGTGACGGTCAGCAGCGTCCCGCCGTCGAAGCCGAGGTCGTTTTCCGTCTCGAAGATCGCCGCGTGGTCCTTGCCGATTTCCGGAGCGACGGCCCAGCCGGACTTCTTGTCCACGTCCAGGGTGCCAGCCAGGGCGTAGTTTTGCTGCTCGTGGGTGGCCTGCACGGTCTTGAGCTTGATCGGCATCGGCTTCATCTTGCCGGCCACGGACTTGAGGGGCGCGGCGGTGACGGCCACGTCGGTCAGGATGAAGTTGCCATCGGGGGCGCGGCCGGGACCGTTCTTGGGCAACGATGGATCGGTCAGCGCGTCGAGCCGCAGTCCGGTGATGCCCTTCTGGTACGTGTGGAAGGTAAAGGTGTAGACATCGACCTTCGGGGCTTGACCGCTGGTCAGCAGCGAGCCGTCCGGGCGCTTCTGCACGGGCGTCTTGCCAGTCGAGGCGACAAGGTCAAGGGTCTGCCAGGCGACCGGCTCGCGCTTGGTTTCCGCCCACTTGGCGACCCGGCCCGCCAATTCTTCCTTCAAGAACTTATCGCGGGCGGCCACGAGTGGTGCGTGAGCCTGGTCGAAGGCCGCCTTCGCCTGGCGATAGACTTCGGGTTTCGGATCGAGCTTGGCCGGGGTCGAGTCGGTGCGGGCGAAGGCGGCGACCAGCCGGTAGTAGTCTTCCTGCGGAATCGGATCGTACTTGTGCTCGTGGCAGCGGGCGCAGCCCATCGACAGGCCGAGCATCGACGTGCCGATGGTCGAGATCATGTCGTCGAGATGATCGTAGCGAATGATCTGCAAGGTCTTCGCGGTCGTCTGGCCGGGATACGGCCCCGCCACGATGAAGCCGGTGGCGGAAGTCGGCAGGAATTCGCCCGGATGCAGCTGGTCGCCGGCCAGTTGCAGGCGGATGAACTCGTCGAACGGCATGTCCTGGTTGAACGCCTTGATGACGAAGTCGCGGTAGAAATAGGCCCCGGCCCGGTCGCCGTCGAACTCGTAGCCGCCGCTTTCAGCGAAGCGGACGGCGTCGAGCCAGTGCCGTGCCCAGCGCTCGCCAAAGCGCTCGCTGGCCAGCAGCTTGTCGAGCAGCCGGTCGTAGGCGTCCGGCGTTTCGTCCTTCAGGAAAGCATCGATCTCGGCGGGCGTCGGCGGGATGCCCCAGAGGTCGTAGTAGGCCCGGCGGATCAGCTTCTCCTTGCCGACGGCCGGGTTCGGCAGGAGGTTCTTCTCTTCCAGCTTGGCCAGGATGAAGCGGTCGATGGCGGTGCGGACCCACGGTTCGCTCTTCACCTTCGGCGGGGCGGGCGGCGCGACCGGCTTGAACGCCCAGTATTTGCGACCCTCGGGAATGTCGATGAAGCGCTTGGTGCTCTTGACCGTCCCGTCGCGCGGGTCGGCAGCGCCCGTGGCGATCCACTTCTCGAAGTCGGCGATGATCGGATCGGCCAGTTTGGCCTTGGGCGGCATCTTCAGGTCGGGTTGCCCGTGCTGCAGCGCCTTGAGCAGCAGGCTCTCGGCGGGCTTGCCGGGCACCAGGGCGGGACCGCTGTCGCCGCCCTTGAGAATGGCTTGCTTACTATCGAGCAGCAAGCCGCCCTTTTGCTTCTTGCTCTCGACGGAATGGCAGGAGTAGCACTGATCGACCAGCACGGGGCGGATTTTCTTCTCGAAGAACTCGACGGCGGCGGGTTCGAGCTGATCGTTGGGCCGGACCTCGCCCGACAGCGCTGCGCCGACGAGCAGCACGCAACCCAGGCTGCCCCAACGCTTCCAGGCGCCGCGCGCGCCGATTCGGGAGTGGGTGATAGAGTTCATCGTGCATCCTTCCGAGTTGTCCGGCAACTCTAGCATGCTGCCGCGGGAATGCCTGGGGGTAAGCTTCTTCGGTGGAAGCGGAAGGCAGGTACGGCTGGCAATTGGTGACAGATCAGCCGCACATACTGACCAGTAAACAGGATAAACGTCCGACGACGGCTGGTCAATGATTTACCCCGAGCCGAGAATTCGTTACAGGCCTGAGCGGCCTGATTTGCCGAATGCGCAAGCGGGGTCGCGTCCGACAGGCCCGTGAGCCAAGTGGACCGGCAGCGCCCCGATTCCGCGAAGTGCCGCCAGCTGCCGGGCTTGACGGCACGCGGGCGCATCTGGCACTCTGAAGTCTGGGGCGTTTCATCTCATTTCATGCACCGGCGGCTTCGGCTTTGCGTCGAGTTTCGAGGTTGAAACGCGGGTTTTTTCGGGCGGACACTCTTGATGCTCTGGCAGTTGCCGTCCCAGAATTCTGCCAGTCTTCCGTCTCGGCGAACCGAACACTCTGTTGCCTTCCGCATTGCCGATAAGTGTACAGCTGTATAAACCTCGATGCAAGTGCTTGCAATGCAGGATGTTCGCAAATCCCGCCCGCATCCTGTATGATCGTCGCAAGTCTTATTGACAAAAGGACTTATACTCGATAGAACTACATGCCGGAACAGGGCTTGCAATCATGGTCGGTATTTATTAATATCTTCCGCCTTTTCTCTTGACCGGCCAATTTTTAGCTTGTCAAATCTGTCGGGCAGGAGGACGACTGAATCAACCGTAGGCAGCCCCGATGTCATCACCCGCCCCACAGGATTTGCCAAGTTCAGAGCCGACGGTTCGCGAAGCTGAACGCGCTTGCCCGGTAACTGGCATAGTCGATAGTGGGAAGCAGTTGACCGATCCAGAGGCCATCGCGAGGCGTCAGCTACAGCAGGATGTCGTCGTTTGCGGTCCAGACGAGAAAGCTAATCGTCGGAAAGCAGCGGAAATTGAGAGTGGCGTAGGATTGCCCATTGTTTTTTGCCGGCCACACGCGAGAGCTGGGCAGTTTGCCTTGCCGCACTATCACCAAAATTCCCGCTCCCCAAATGGGCATACGTTCTACGAAGTAAAGGGGCGCAAAGCCAGGAAGAAGTCATGAAGTACATGACAGCCGATCTAATCGCTCGTTTCAGATCGACCGATGATCGCATTGCAGATGCTGCGGCCGACGACTGGGATCGCGCATGCGCATCGTACAACAACCGCATCGAGTCCATCAAAGCCAACTTGCCGGCATCGGTGCAGCAACTCCTTGAAGGCCCGTGCCTTCACGACGCCAGAGTTCTTACCGCCTTTATGGAGGCAGATTGTTTCTGCATTCTTCTGCAACTCGACAACCCACCCCGGAAGTTGGAGTTGAAGTACACGCTCGCAGAAAGGGAGAAAGGGTTCGGCGCTCAACGTCACCAGCAGCTTGAAAATGACGGCCAGCGTGGCCAATGGGTGATGTACGACGAAATTGAAGTGCTGAATGAAGGAGATAGGCCGGTCTTTCTTCACTCCATTCTGCTTACCGGAGGATGGGAGTTCAATATCTGCTTCCACGACCTTGCCTGTCTGCCAATTCGGTGGGTGCTTTCTTCAGACTGGCCTTCGGCGTCCGGAGGCAGTGAAGAAGAAGCCTTGGCGGCATATGGATGATTGCGGCATTGCATCGTGGAAGAATTGCCGCCAGGCTGTCCAAATAAAAAAGGCCACCGAAATCTCGGTGGCCTTTTGCTGTCCCTGCGGCTTCTGTTCCCGTGATAGTCCGGCTGTTCGCCTTGCTCGCCTAATCAGGCCCTGCATCCCATACTCAAATTCAACGTCGCAAGCACCTTCAGCATGGTCAAGGCGAAGTTCCGGGACCACGTTCGCAGCAAAACGGACGTAGCCATGAAGAACGAAGTGTTGTGCAAGTTCCTCTGCCACAACATCTGCTGCGTCATTCAGGCCCAGTGCGAACTGGGGATTGAGCCACGTTCTGGCCGGAAACAAAGGAGGAGAATCGGGACGTGTTGCGGATGGTTCGGCCGGGGTAGAATAGCGACATGGCCTACGTTGCGCTGATACTGTGTGTCTGGTCGGTGTTTATGGCCTACAAGGGCGACGGCTGGCGCGGCAAACTCTTGTGGATCGCCATTGGCTTGCTAGCGGCTGCCTACTTCGGCTTGCTCTTCATGGCTCCACCGATTCGACGGGCTGAACCTAACTTTCAGACAGTGAAACGAGTTTCCCCGGAATGAAACGAGTTTCGTCTGAAAAGTCAAAACTCGACGCAAAGCCGGCGGCATCGCCCGCCCGACCCGTCCGGGGTGCGCGCACCTGGCAGAAAATCGCTGGCCTCAGAACAATCTACGATCGGGCACGGCTACTGAAGACCGGGCGGCCTGGCGATCCGATCGTTCAATGACACATTGACTTTCCCCGTGCTTTACTGTCAGCCATTCTTGCCGGCCCAGGCACCCTGGGTTACGATCCTTTTTCGTCCAGAACGATTCCCGCCAACCAAGCCACTCCAACCCCTGCTCCAGATGGCACCGGGGCGGCATTCCTGAAGGAAAGTCAGCCATGAAACCAGGGATCACCAAGACAGGTTTCCATATCCGTCGAGCCTGCACGGCCGGAGCGCTGGGGTGCTTGCTGGCGGCTGGCTTCGGCTGGGCAATGCTGCGTGTGACCGCACAAGGGGATGCCCCGCTCAAGGATGCGCCGGTCAATACCTGGACCAAGGTGCTCGACGCGAAGACCGGCGGACGCGAGCAGCCGGTCTTCGTCTACGCGGGCAAGATTCGGCGCTTCGTCTCGGCCGCTGGCATGCAGCACTACGGCGGCGAAGGGCCGCGCCACTACGACACCGAGGAATTCGACCTCGGGGCGCGCCAGTGGTTCAACGCCTATCCCGCCGGCCTGGAAAAGGACCGGCCGCAATCCGGCCCGGTCGGCGACGAGTACGCCAAGCAGCGCTCGAAGCACGGCTACAACGGCGGCACGCCCTTCTACCAGGACGGCAACCATCTGCGCGTCGGCGCGGGCGGGCAATGGCACGACGGCAAGTCCTACGGCGAATACTGCTACGTGCCCAGCGAGGGCGCTGTCTACGCCTACCTGTGGAACAGGACCCTGCGCTATGACGTGGCCGGTCGCGTCTGGAAAGACCTGGAAACCAAGCCGCGCGAAAAGTGCCCCCTCTGGGGTTCCCTGTGCTACGACCCGGTGAACAAGGAAATCCTGCATGCCGGCGGCGCGGGCGGCAGCGCGGACCTTGGCACCTGGGTGTACCGCATCGAGAAGAACGAGTGGCGGCAGCTGGAGTTCGGTTCGGAATCATTCCGGAAACTGTTCGCCTCGGCGAAAGCGCTGCGCTGGCAGGCCAAGGAACTGCTGGGCCGCTGCGCGAGCCGGCATGCGGTTGCCGAATCGGTCGAGGAGGCCAAGGTGGATTTGCCGGCGGAGGCAGCGAAGCTGGTAACGATTGCCGAGAAGCTTGCCGCCGAGGTGAAAGCCGCCCAGCTGGGGACGGGCGAAAAGACCGCGGGCGAGGTGGCGGCGCGCCGGCTGGCCGCTGCCGTTGCCTCACTCAAGACCGCCGGGCCGACGCTGGCCGGGATGATCACCCCGGAACAGATCGCTGCGGTGCGGGCGATTCGTGTCAGCTGCGAACAAGTTGCCGATGCCCTGAGTCCCGAACCGCCGGGCCGTGCCCGTTCGCAGATTGCCCTGGACGCCGGCAAAAATCAGATCGTCCTCTTCGGCGGCGATGGCCTCGACCGCACACTCTCGGATACCTGGGTCTACGATTGTAAGACGCGCGCCTGGGAGCAGCGCTTCCCCGAGAAGTGCCCGGCCCCGCGCGCCGGGCACATCCTGGCCTGGCTGCCGGTGGCCAAGAAGATCGTGCTGGCGGGCGGCTACAGCCGGGTTCCCCTGGATCAGGAAATCTGGGTCTACGACACGACCGCGAACCGCTGGCAGCCATTGCTGCATGTGCCGTCGGCGGTCAAATCCAGTCCGAACGCGCCCCACGCCACGGATCGGGTGCCGCAATACGGCGCGGTGGACGACAACGACGTCCTCGTCTGCCCGAACGGCCAGGCGGTCTGGGCCTGCAAGATCGATCCGGCCAAGCCCGCGGAAGGCGCAGCGGCGGCCCGCTCGGCCGAGTCAGGCGACTATGTCTTCAATCGCATCGACCCGGCTACCTGGGAAAAGGCGGGCCAGCCGGCCCCCGATCGGAACCGGCAGTTCCTGAGCGAACTGCCCGCCAACCAGTGGACGGCATTGAAGTTCCCCATGTACGCGCCCGGCGCTGCCAACCGCTGGGGCACGACGGCCTACGACAGCGACCGGCATCAACTACTGTTCTGGGGCGGCGGGCACGCGACCAGTCAGGAAGACGATGTCGCCCATTTCAGCCTGCTGGGCGGCTTCTGGACCATCGGCTACCACCCCGATGATCCCATCGAAAAGGTTTATGCCTCCCAGCCCACGCCGCTGAGCTTTCACGATCGCGTGCATGTGCCGATCCATGCCTACAAGGCCTACTGCTACGACCCGACGGCCCGCAAGCTGTTCTACTTCGACCGGGCCTACGACCCGCTGGTCCGCGAATGGCTGCCTATGAGCTTCCCTGGGCTGGATAGTCGGGGGCCGATGCACAGCCACCTGGAAGCCACTCCCCAGGGCGCGGTGGCCTATTCCGACAAGGGCCTGTTCCGCTTCGATGCCCAGGCTGGCCGCTGGCGGAAGCTGCCCTGGAACGGCCCGGCCTTCGGCGGCATCTATTGCGATGGCCACTCCCTCTGCTACGACTCGAAGCGCGATTGCCTGTGGTTGACGAACGACAAGATCGTGATGCGCTACGACCTGGCCACCGGCACGGCAACGAAGGTCGAGGCGCCCAAGCCCAAGGCGCTCGGCCAGTTCTTTTTCTGGAGCGAGGAAGTCTACCTGCCCGACGCCGACCTGATCCTGCTGATGAACCTGTTCAAGCGGGCGGATGGCAGAATGGCGAACGTCGTCTGGGACCCCAACAACGCCAAGTTCTACTGGGCAGACCTCCAGTTCGTCGAGAACGGCAAGCCGGCGGAGTTCAGGACGCCGCCATTCAGCTGGTCGGACGCCCTGAACTACGATCCGAAGCTGAAGCTGCTCGTGCTCAACAACTCCAGCGCGCGGAAGGTCTGGCTGATGAAGTTCGATCGCAAGACCGCCAAACTCGAAGAGATGAAGGACGAATAGTCCAGGGCAGGCGCAAGATCGCCTGAATCGGCGCAGGCGGAATCGGCGAAACACTGGATGCACCGTGTTGTCGTCCGCGCACGCTACGGCAATCGCCCCGGGCCTTGATGCTGATCCGCAATGTCGCGAGTCGCCTGAACACTGCGGAGGGAGAATCGCACCGATGGCCGGGCGCTGGTACTGGGGAGACTTGCACAGCCATTGCTCGATCAGCTATGGCCACGGCACCGTGGACCAGGCCCTGGCGCGCGCCCGGCAGCAGCTCGACTTCTGCTCGATCACCGGCCATGCCTTCTGGCCCGACATGCCGACCGACCGCGCGGTCTACGCGGAAATCATCGATTACCACACCGAGGGCTTCGCCCGGCTGGCGCGGAACTGGGACAAGCTGCTCGCCCGCCAGGCCGCAGCGAGCGAACCGGGCAAGTTCATCGCTTTTCCCAGCTATGAATGGCATTCCCTGAAATACGGCGACCATAACGTTTACAGCGCCGGCCCCGGCTTGCGGCTGGTCGATGCTCCCGATCTGCCGGCCCTGCGTGTACAAGCCCGGCAGCAAGGCGCGATCGTGATTCCCCATCACATCGGCTACGCGGCGGGCTATCGCGGCATCGACTGGCGGCATTTCCGCGATGCAGCCTCTCCCTTCGTCGAGATTTACTCGCTGCACGGCTGCTCGGAGAGCGACGCAGCGCCCTACCCCATGCTGCACGACATGGGGCCGCGCGACGCCGGCAGCACCGCCGAAGCCGGCTGGGACCTGGGCCATCGCTTCGGGGTCATCGGTTCGACCG
>JAGVLI010000369.1 GCA_020054355.1 Planctomycetales bacterium
GCAAGTGCCGTTCGCGCCGCCGCAGATCGACGACATCCAGTGTGACCCAGCCGGTCGAGCGCAGCCGGACGTCGAAGTACTCGCCTTCGTCGTCCTGTCGAATGTCCAGGGTCAGAGGCGGGCGGGTATCGCGGCGGTTCGGACCAGACAACTCACCAACCCGCAACCGCGCCCCCAATCGTGCAAATCGAGCTTGCAACATGTCCGCGTTCATGGCGACTCCCAGCCGTCGAGCGACGGCGAACAAGTTCAGGGATTCACCAACGCAGACACCGCGTCTGGGCTCCGGGTTCGTTGAAAAAGCGGCCGTGCAGCGGCAATTCGGCGGATTCACTTCTTCACGCCCGCCATCTGCTCCAGGGCGAGCATCAGCGCCTGCGTGCCCTTGCGGCCGTAGCCCTGGGCATGCACCGCGTTGTAGAGCTGGCTGACCAGGGCCAGGCCCGGCAAGGCAATCTTCATGCGCCGGGCCTCGTCCAGGGCGATGCCCATGTCCTTGATGAAATGCTCCACGAAGAAGCCCGGCTCGAAGTTGCGGGCGATGATGCGCGGCCCCAGGTTGTTCAGCGACCAGCTGGCCGCCGCCCCGCCGCCGACCGATTGCAGCACGGTGGTCGGGTCCAGGCCGGCCTTGGTGGCATAGAGCAGCGACTCGCAGACGCCGATCATGCTGGCCGCGACCAGGATTTGATTCACCGCCTTGGTATGCTGGCCCGAACCGGCTGGCCCCTGGCGGACGATGGTCTTGCCCATGCACTCGAACAGCGGCTTGACGGCCTCGCAGTCGGCTTCGTCGCCGCCGATCATGATCGAGAGCGCGGCGTTCTTCGCCCCCACGTCGCCGCCGGAGACGGGTGCGTCCAGACTGGCGACCTGCTTGGCCTTGGCGGCCTCGTAAATTTCGACGGCGAGAGTCGGTTCGCTGGTCGTCATATCCACGAGGGCGCAGCCAGCCCGGCAGCCGGCCAGCGCGCCGTCCTTGCCCAGGAAGACTTCGCGCACGTCCTTGGGGAAACCGACGATGGCGAAGATCACATCGGACTTCTCGGCCACCGCTTTCGGCGTCTCGGCCCAGGCAGCGCCGGCGTCGAGCAGAGGTTTGGCTTTCTCCTTGGTGCGGGTGGAGACGGTGGCCTGGTAGCCCGCCTTGATCAGGTGCCCGCACATCGAATTGCCCATGACGCCGGTGCCGATCCAGCCGACGCGAGTCTGACCGGGGACGGCCATGCTGAGTGGCATGCTGCTCTCCTTCGGGATGCGGAACCGAAAACCACGGACCCCTGCCGGCGAATATCCTATGGGACCGCGCGGCTTTCGTCAGCGGCCGAGCACGACCGGACAATCACCCCAATCGGCAAGGTCCGCAGGATCGGCCAGAGCGTGCCGCTTGCCGGATCGTTGCAGTCAAATCTTCTGGAAGTTCAAAACAGCTTCGCCTAAACTACATGTAGGCTTCATCATCGGTACATCCGGAACTGGTCATGGATATTCCCAAGATTCGTGCTCCCATCGTGCTGGTTCATGGGCTATTCGGTTTCAACCAGCTCCAGCTCCTCGGCGTCACCCTGGCCCAGTATTTCCACGACATTCCGCAGCATTTGTCCACGGCAGGCAACCGTGTACTGGCGGCGCAGCTCAGCCCGACCAAGGGCGTGGCCGATCGCGCCGGTGAGCTGAAGGCGTTCCTGGAGCGCGAAGCGGCGGGTGAGCCGGTCCATATTCTGGCGCACAGCATGGGCGGCCTGGATGCCCGCTACATGATCTCCCAGCTGGGCATGGCCGACCGCGTCTTGTCCCTGACCACGCTGGGCACGCCGCACCGGGGCAGCACTTTCGCCGACTGGACCATTCATCGGTTGGAGCGGCTGCTGAAACCCGTGATGGAACTGCTCGACATCCCGCACCAGGCGTTCTACGACCTGACGACTTCGAGTTGCAAGAAGTTCAACGAAGCCGTGCCCGACGCGCCGCAGGTGCGCTACTTCTCCGTAGCGGGTCAGCACTCGGAAGAGAGCGGCTGGTACTGCCGGATGGGCGTCCTGCATCAGTTCATGCGGCAGACGGAAGGCAGCAACGACGGCATCGTCTCGGTGGCGTCGGCCACCTACGGCGAGGACTGTCAGGTCTGGGACGGCGACCACCTCAGTCTGGTCGGCTGGCAGGATGGGACGCCGCCGGCAACCGGCAGCGGCATTGACCGCAAGACGGATTACGCCCGGCTGTTGGGCCGGCTGGTGGATGCGGGCTTCTGAAAGTAGCCCGCCGCTCCGCGGCGGCAGCGAGCGGCGCAGCCGCGAGCGGAAGCGCCAGTGATTGGCTCCTTTTGCCATCGTGAAAAGCCAGGATGCCCGGTTTGATGAGCGATACTCATCGGGCCAGGCATCCTGGCTTTTTGCGTTGCGGCGAAAGGCACGCTTCCGGCGCTTCAGCTCGCAGCTGCGCCGCGATCCGCCGCAGAGCGGCGGGCTACAAAAAAAGCCCACGGGATCTTGCACCCGTGGGCCAATCGAGGTGAGCGAGCGACAGTAGTTCAATAGCCGATCTTCGCCTTCTTGGCTTGCGACCGCAGCATTTCCAGCACCTGCTGATCGAAGCCGTCCTTGCCCTTGTTCTCGGCCAGCTTCTTGTTGACGAACTCGGTGCGCTGCTTGTCGAGTTCCAGGGCTTCCTTGCGGAGCGCGTCGCGCTTCTTGTCCAGTTCGTCCAGGTGCTTCTTGCGTTCTTCCAAAGTCAGCTTCTGCAGCTCTTCGGGCAGCTCTTCCTTCTTCACGTCCTCAAGCTTGATTTTGCCCTGCTTGACCTGGTCGACCAGATCGTAAGCGGCGTTCTGGGCCTTGCGGGCATTGAACAGGGCGCGGTCGGCTTGTGCGTCGGCGGGCAATGCGCGGGCGGCGTCGTCCTTTTCCTTGGCCTCGCCCTTGGCCTTGGCGTCGCCGAAGGCGACCGTGGTTTTCGACAGCTCTCCGTTGATCTCGGCCAGCCGCTTGTCTTGCGGCGCGGCGACGACTTGCACGCCGCCGCCCTGGGCGATCTTGACGTACTGCCCTTCGGCCTTCTTGCTGATGTCCTGCCAGAACTTGGTGCATTCGCCGTCGTTGCCGCACTGGATGGTGTTGATGATGATGCCCATCCGGCAGGCTTTTTCGCAACTGACGGCGTACTTGACGTCGTCCTTGTAGTCCATGTGGGGCGGGGCGTCGCCGACCAGGAAGATGATCCGCAGCGTCTCGTCCTCGTTGTGAAACTTGGACCACTTGATCTTGTTGACCGAGACGTCCAGCGCTTCATTGACGCTTTCGGGGCCGTCGCCGCCGCCGCCCGCCTGGAATTCCTTGAGGTGCCCGTGGATGGCATCGAGGTCCTCGGTCAGGTCGAAGACCTTGGTGACGTACTGATCGCCCCGGTCGCGGAAGGCCACCAGCCCGACCTTGAGTTCGGGCGACGGCTTGCCGCCGACGATCTGATTGCAGATCGACCAGATCTTGTCCTTCGCGCCCTGGAGCAAGCCGCCCATGCTGCCGGTGGTGTCCAGGCAGAAGACCACTTCCACCTTGGGGGCGGAGGTCTTGGCCTCGGGCTTCTTCTCGTCGGCCTTTTTCTCATCGACGGCCCAGACGGGAATGCTGCTGGTGCCCAGCGAAGCCAGGCTGACGAGGGCGGTCTTCAGAAAGGATCGGCGTTCCAACATGGGTCCACTCCTGCCGGGAAAGATGGGGTATTTCGTTTCAACGGTTGAGCCGCGACGCATAATCGTTTAGCCGCGACCCGCAGGGGAGCGATCCCCCGCGTCAACACCATTCAGACGATGTAGGATAGCGGACGGATTGGCGGAGGTGCGTAACGGATTTGTAACGGGGATTACTGGCGTTCGGCTGTTCCTGGTCCTCCGCTGAATGATGTACAATGGCAGTCATGGCTACTTCATCAACCACTGCCGCCGAAGCGGCCGATCCCGCCCTTGCTGATCTCATTGTCAAAACCCCAGGCACCTGCGGGGGACAGCCGCGCATCGCCGGAACCCGGATCAAGGTGAAGCATATCGCCGTCTGGGTCCAGAAGATGGGCCGGACGCCTGCTCAGGTGGTCGCCGACTACCCGCATTTGACGATGGCGCAGGTGCATGCCGCCCTGGCGTACTACTGGTCGCATCGCGAGGAAATTCAGCGCGACATCGAGAACGAAGAAAAGCTGATCGCCGAATTGCAGGCTCAGGCAGGACCGTCGAAGCTTCAGGAAAGGCTGGCGGAACTAGATGCCCAGGACGATTCGCTTCCACCTCGATGAACATGTCGCCCATGCCGTTGCCGATGGCCTTCGCCGTTTGGGCATCGATGTCACCACGACAACGGAAGCTGGGCTGCTGGGCGCGGCCGATACCGAGCACATTCATTTCGGCCTGATCCAGCAGCGCATCATCTTCACGGAGGATGTTGACTTTCTGATTCTGGCCAACGCGGGAACCGCTCATGCCGGACTGGTTTCTTGCCAGCAGAATTCCCGCTCAATCGGATACATCATACGTTCTCTCGAACTGATCTGGGAAATCTACGAGCCGGATGAGATGCGCAATCGGATCGAGTTCATTTGAGGATCCACCGGATCACATCGCAATCCTGCGCGTAATCCGCCTCGCTGAATTCCACTGCCAGATGGGAGAAACCGGCATCGATCAGCGCATCGTGCAGGGCAAAGGCGCAATCCGCACCATTGGCGTAAGCCTGGGCCAGTTCGCGCACGGTTGGCGGCCAGGACAACGGCGGCGGCGGCGGAGGCGGACGCGGCGGCGGTTCGTCGAACTGCGGTTCGCTCTTCAAGACCGCTTTGACGACTTGGGCCAGCCAGGTGTCGTTCATTTCTTCGACCAGGGACGACGACCGCGAGTCATTGGCACGCGACAGCCAATAGATCATCACGAACGGCACAAGGGCGGCCAGCAGACACGCCAATCCAAGAAGCAGATCGATCATGGGCGTCGTTGAATGAATGGTTACTTGCGGCGTCGTCGCGTCTTCTTCCCCTGCGGCGCCATCGTCGGTTGGCCCTTGAGCTGGGCAATCTTGTCGCGCAGTTGCGCCGCCCGCTCGAACTCCAGGTTCGCCGCCGCCGCGAGCATTTCGCCGTGCAGTTCTTCGAGGTACTCTTCCGTTACATAGTCGTCGGCCTTCAGCCCGGCCGCTTCCTGCACGAACTTGTGGGCCGCGAGCTCGTCCTCGATGCCCGCCGAGATAGCGCTGCGGACCGTCTCCGGAGTGATGCCATGCTTGGCGTTGTAGTCGAGCTGCAACTCCCGGCGGCGCTGCGTCTCGTCGATGGCCCGCCGCATTGATTCCGTCACCTTGTCGGCGTAGAGGATCACCTCGGCGTTGACGTTCCGCGCCGCCCGGCCAATGGTCTGGATCAGCGAAGTCTCGCTGCGCAGGAAGCCTTCCTTGTCGGCGTCGAGGATGGCCACCAGCGAGACTTCCGGCAAGTCCAGGCCCTCGCGCAGCAGGTTGACGCCCACCAGCACGTCGAAGCCGCCTTCGCGCAGTTCGCGCAATATCTGGACACGCTCGAAGGCATCGAGTTCGCTGTGCAGCCACTTGCCGCGCAGGCCGGCTTCACGGAAGTAGTTGGCCAGGTCCTCGGCCAGGCGTTTCGTCAACGTCGTCGCCAGCACACGTTCCTGGCGAGCCGCCCGCAACTTGATCTGCTCGACCAGGTCCGGTACCTGGCCGCGCGCCGGCTTGACATGCACCAGCGGATCGACCAGTCCGGTGGGCCGAATCACCTGCTCGACCACTTCGCCGCCGGTGCGTTCGAGTTCATAGGCGGCCGGCGTGGCCGACATGAACAGCGCCTGCTTGATGCGCTTCTCCCATTCGTCGAAGCGCCACGGCCGATTATCCAGGGCGCTGGGCAGCCGGAAGCCATGCTCGACCAGCGTCACCTTACGGCTATGATCGCCCGCGAACATGCCGCGCACCTGCGGCAGCGTCACATGCGACTCATCGACGATCATCAGGAAATCGTCCGGAAAGAAGTCGATGAGCGTGTACGGCGGCTCGCCCGTCTTTCGGCCGCTGAACCAGCGCGCGTAGTTTTCCACGCCGGGACAGTGTCCCACTTCCAGCAGCATCTCCATATCAAACCGCGTGCGTGCCGCCAGCCGCTGGGCTTCGAGCAGCTTGCCCTGCTCGCGGAAGGTTTTCAGTCTTTCTTCCAGCTCGCCGCGAATGCCCTCGACGGCGGACTTGATGCGGTCCTCCGGAGTGACGAAGTGCTTGGCCGGATATACATACAGTTCTTCGAGCACCTTCAGGGTCTCGCCGGTCGTCGGATTGATGATCGCCAGGGCATCGACCGTGTCGCCGAACAGCTCGATGCGGAAGGCGAACTCCTCGGAAGCCGGCCAGACCTCGATCACGTCGCCGCGCACCCGGAACTTGCCGCGCTCGAAGGCCACATCGTTCCGCTGGTACTGGATGTCCACCAGCTTCAGCAGCAGTTGATCGCGCTCGATGGTCGTGCCCTTCGGCAGATGGACCATCATCCGCTTGTAATCGGTCGGCGACCCTAACCCATAGATGCAGGAAACGCTGGCGACGATGATGACGTCTTCCCGGCTGACCAGCGCGCCCGTCGCCGCCAGCCGCAGCCGGTCGATGTTCTCATTGATGAGCGCATCCTTCTCGATGTAGATGTCGCGCTGCGGAATGTACGCTTCGGGCTGATAGTAGTCGTAATAGCTGATGAAATAGTGGACGGCATTACGCGGAAAGAAGCCGCGAAACTCCTTGTAGAGCTGAGCGGCCAGCGTCTTGTTGTGGGAGAGGACGAGGGCAGGCTTGCCGAGTTGGGCAATGACATGGGCAGCCGTGAAGGTCTTGCCGGTGCCGGTGGCGCCTAGCAGGGTCTGCACGGGTCGCCCATCGCGGAAACCCTGCACCAGTTGCTCGATGGCTTGCGGCTGATCGCCCGCCGGCTGAAACTTGCTGCTCAGTTCGAATTTGGCTGCCATGAAGGGATTTTAGCAGCCGGGCGGGAAGGGCAGAAGGGTGGTTGCGTCCAACGCCCCCTCGCCCCTGGCGGGAGAGAGTTGGGGTGAGGGGAATCGGAGAGACGGTCAGGCACCGCTGTCCGGCGAAGTCGAGCCAACCGTGACAAACGGCTTCAGTTTATCCAGCGTCTTGGGACCGATGCCGGGCACCCGGCGCAGCTCCTCGACCGACCGAAAGGGCCGTCTTCCCCGTTCGTCGATGATCCGCTGCGACAGCACTGGCCCAATGTTCGGCAACTTCTGCAAGTCGGCCAGACCGGCGCGATTGACATCAACGGGCGAAGCCGGCGCTTCCTTCTTGCCGCCTGCTGGACGCGGAGCATCCTCCATGTCGTCGCCCGCCGGC
>JAGVLI010000974.1 GCA_020054355.1 Planctomycetales bacterium
GCCAGCGTGAGCCCGATCCAGACGCCGCTGCCCAGCAACGCGAACAGCGCCACGATCAGCAGCGTGGTGATGGCGATGTCATTCATTGTGCAGGGCATCCTCGCTGCCGGCCGTGTCGCGCCGGCCCCGGAATTCCAGCCACCACTCGTCCAGGAAGGCGATGAGCAGGACCACGGTGCCGACCGCCATCGCGATCTGCGGGATCCACAGCGGCGTGGCGTCGTTGGAGGTGGAGATGTCGTTCAGCGTGCGTGACATGTACGCCAGGCGGACCGAGTAGAAGGCGAACAGGCCGGCCAGGAAGACCGCCGCGGTCAGCGACCACATCTCCAGTCCATGGCGCGCCTTGCCGGTCAACCGCCCCAGGATCAGCGTGACGCGGATGTGCTCGTTGCGCTTCAAGGTATGGGCCAGCGCGAGGAAGCCGGCCGCGGCCATCGCATAGCCGGCGTACGCATCGGTGCCGGGCACGTGGAAGCTGAGTTGGCGCCCGACGATGGACAGCAGCACCATGGCCAGCACACCCACCATGGACAGCGCGGCCAGCCAGGCGGCCGCGTCGTAGAGGAGATCCAGCAGTTTTCGCATCCAGGCCCCGTCAGGCGTCCGCCCACTCGACGCGGTGTGCTGGACGATGGATTGTGGCCGAGCCGAAAGAAACGAAGAAGCCCGCCGAAGCGGGCTTGATCATGCGCAGGAACTGCTTACTTCTTGGCGGCGCTGGCGGCAGCAGCCGGCTTGGCGGAGTCTTTCTTTGCGTCGGCCTTTGCTTCGGCCTTGGCTTCTTTCTTCTCAGCCTTGGCTTCAGCCTTCTCAGCCTTGGCGTCCGCCTTGGCTTCCTTCTTGTCGGCTTTCGCATCGGCCTTGGCAGCCTTGCTGTCCGCTTTGGCTTCGGCCTTTGCATCGGCCTTCTTCGCCGGTGCCGCCGCCGTGGTGGCCGGCTTGAACGCCTTGCCGCCGACGGTGAGGCCCGCGTCGGACAGGTTCTCGGCGCGCTTGTCGCCGACGCCCTTCACGCGGGTGACAAAGTCTTCCCAGCTCTTGAATTCGCCCTTCCTGCGCTCGTCCAGGATCATCTTGCTGGTGCCGGGTCCGATGCCCTTGACGCTGTCGAGCTCGGCCTCGGTGGCCTTGTTCACGTCGACCGCGGCCATGGCCATGGCGGTCGCGAACAGCATGGCCACGATGGCCAGGAATTTCTTCAACATGGGGGTCTCCTTCGGATGAAGTCAGGACCCATTCAACGGCGCGACCGCCGGGCTGGTTGACCCCGGCTCAGCCGTTGCCTGCCGCGGCAAGTGCCGCCATGTACTTCGCCACCCCGGTCTGCACATCGGCGAACGCGTGGTCGCAACCTGCACCGCGCAGGGCGCGCAGGTCCGCCTCGGTGTGGCTCTGGTATTTGCCCACCAGCGCGGCGGGGAAGGGGATGTACTCGAGCAGGCCCGCGGCGACGGCGGACGCCGCCGTGTGTGGGCTGCCGCTGAGGGCCGACACGACACCGGTGGCAACGTCGTTGAAGGGCTGGGCGCGGCCGGTGCCCAGGTTGTAGATGCCGGCCTTCCCGGGATGGTCGAAGAACCACAGGTTCACGCCCACCACGTCGTCGATGAAGACGAAGTCGCGCTCCTGCTGCCCGGGACCGTAGCCGCCGTAGTCACCGAAGAGCTTGACCTTGCCCTTCTCGCGGAACTGGTTGAACTGGTGGAAGGCGACGCTGGCCATGCGGCCCTTGTGCTGCTCGCGCGGGCCGTAGACGTTGAAGTAGCGAAAGCCCACCACCTGCCGGGCCTTGCCAGCGTTGCCATTGAGAAAGTCGCGCCCCAGCGTGCGGCGCATGCGCTGGTCGAACAGCAGCTTGGAATAGCCGTAGACATTGAGCGGCCGCTCGAACTCCGGCGTCTCCCTGAACATGGCCGAGCCGCCATAAACTGCGGCTGACGATGCGTACAGCAGGCGCGCGCCGCGCTGCTGGCAGGACTCGAACAGCGAGCAGGACACGCCATAGTTGTTGTCCATCATGTACTTGCCGTCCTGCTCCATCGTGTCGCTGCAGGCGCCTTCGTGGAACACGGCTTCCACCTTGCCGAAGTGGTTCTCGGCGAACAGGCCGTAGAACTCGTCGGCATCGAGGTAGTCCTCGATCTGCAGGTCGGCGATGTTTCGGAACTTGTCGCCCTCGGTCAGGTCGTCGACGGCGATCACGTTGGTGATGCCGCGCTCGTTGAGGCCCTTGACGATGTTGCTGCCGATGAACCCGGCGGCTCCGGTGACGACGACTCTCATGGTGCAGCCACTCCGAGTTGAAGGCGGACAGCCGGACGCAGAGGACGCAAAGAAGTCGCAGAAGACGCAAAAGGAAAACTCGAGAAAATCCGTGATCGGTTCTTTCTGCGACCTTTGCGCACTTTTGCGTCCTCTGCGTCCGGATGTCCGATTTCGTGTCTGATCATCCGAACAGCTCCTCGTAAGAAACCGTCGCTGTGCCGAACTTGCCCACCACGATGCCGCCCGCCTTGTTGGCCAGCGGCATCGCCTCGCGCATCGGC
>JAGVLI010000353.1 GCA_020054355.1 Planctomycetales bacterium
AGCAGCTCCCGGCCGCCGCCCGGCGCGGACCAGCCGCCGGGGCGATACGAGGCGAACCAGCGAGCATCGGCCCGGAGTTCCGTTTCCGGTTGCGGAGACTGCATGAACTTCGCCTCGCAGGGAACCAGAGCGAATGGAGAGGACGCCGGGCGGTGAGGTTATAGAGCCGTCGAGCGGCGAAAAGGTTCGCTGTGTCAGGTACGCTCCCCACATGGTAGCGGATCGTGCAAGAGTTTCTCAGCTCAGCCGAAACTTCAGCCGGCAGGCACGGTTTAATCCACAGACCGCGATGGTCTTCACGACTCGTCCAGTCATGATTCCGAGCTAACTTCCGGCGATGGGCCGGGTTCGAGCAATTGTCCTACTACAAGGAGCCGGTTATGCTGCGCAAGTTCGTCGGTGCGTTCCTCGTCATGGTCTTCTGCGTCGGTTTCTCGCTGGCCGAGGAACTCCGCGGCGTTATCAGCAAGGTCGACGGCAAGAAGATCACCTTCTCGGAGCGCAAGAGCAAGGACGAGAAAGGCCCGGAGCAAGTCCTGACGGTCGCCGACTCCGTCAAGGTGGTCAAGGCCAAGTTCAATAAAGAAACGAAGAAGCTCGAGGCCGGCGACGCCCTCGAAGGCGGCCTGACCAACGAGCTGTTCACCAAGATCGGCGAGAAGGGCCTGTTCGCCACCGTCGTCACCGACAACGACAAGAAGATCACCGAAATCCGCGTGATGGCCCGCACCAAGTAGTCGCCGATGAATCCACGCAGCTCACGGAGAGCAGTCTCCGTGGGCTGTTTTCGTTTTCACCTTCCATAGTCAGTTCTGCCAGGGCTGCATCGATCCGCGAAACAACACGGACCACGACCTCTGTACAGGGATCGCGGTCCGGTGCGTTTCATCCGCGAAGCGGGAGGAGTTACGTGGCCGCCTGGACCGTAACCGTCGCCCCGGCTGCTTCCAGCTGCGCCTTCAGCTTTTCGGCGGCGGCCCTGGACATTGGGTCCTTGACGACCTTCGGCAGCGCTTCCACGAAGTCCACGGTCATGCGGCAGGTCGAAGACTGCTTGAAGAAAGTGCTGGAATTGCCCTGACCGTGCCCACCGGAAATGGTTTCCATGAAGTCCTACGAATTCGATGTCGTGCTGAAAGACGCAGCTGAAGTGACGGACGAGCAAGCGGATGCCCTGTTCGCGGCCGGCTGCGACGACGGCACGCCGGCTTCCTGCAATGGCAGCGCCTGGATTCATTTCGACCGGGACGCCGCTTCGCTCGAAGAGGCCATTCGCTCGGCCGTCGCCCAGGTTCGGGCCGTCGGACTCTCGGTTGCCAAGATTGAGCTGAATGCCGGGTCGGCGGTGTTCCAGGAGGCGTGAACGCAGCGTTCAGGCATATCTCATCATGCGTTGGGCAGCTCACCGCGCAGCTGGCGAATCGCGGGCACGCCGATGTCGAGCAGCCCATGCTTCTGGAAAGTCTCCTCGCGGATACGGTCGCCGCGCGCCCGGATGCGTTGGGCGACTTCCGGATCCAGGGGCTTGCCGGTCATCATGAGTTCGAGGACGGCCTTGGTGTCGGATTCCAGCTCGGAAGGCAGGCCAGTCGGTTTGGTTTCGGTAGCCATGCTGGTATTATCCGGGATGTGCGGGGGCTGTCAATCGGGGCAGAGGGTCTTGCCCGGCGTGACGACCCAGGGTTAGGATACGAGCAAGGAGGCACCGTGATCGAACTGACCAAAGAGCAGCAACAGGCGCTGGATCAGGCGGAACAGCCGGCCGTCGTCCTCGATCCGCGCACCGGCCAGGAATACTTGCTGATTCCCAGGCAGATTTACGAACTCGCGCGAGGCACCCTGAAATCCTACGGCCGGGGCTGGGACGATCCGGCCGACGACGACCTCATCCGGAAGGACCAATGAGAAGAGGAGAGGTCGTCG
This sequence comes from Planctomycetales bacterium, assembly GCA_020054355.1. Classification (GTDB taxonomy): domain Bacteria; phylum Planctomycetota; class Planctomycetia; order Gemmatales; family Gemmataceae; genus JAGVLI01. The sequence goes on from JAGVLI010000353.1 coordinate 1,924, forward strand.
AGATCGACTGGCAATTCAGCAACCTGCCAGCAGACACGGGAGACACCGGCCATGATCGCGCTCAAGGGCATCATCCAGAACGGACAGGTCAAGTTGTCCTCCCCGGCGGACTTGCCGGACGGCACCGAGGTGACGGTATTGCCGCACGCGCCCGATAAGTGGCTCGGCATCCCCGACGATCAGTGGCCGACCACTCCGGAAGGGATTGCCCAGCTGGCGACCCGCATGGATCGCGTGGAACCGTTCGACATGACAGCAGCCGAGGAGGCGGAAATCGATGCCTGGCGACGAAGGAGACAGCCATGATCGAGTTGACCGAAGAACAGCAGCAAGCTCTGGAAGCCCAAAAAGCGCCGTTGCGGGTGCTGAACCCGCGTACTCAGGAAGTCTACGTCCTGGTCCGGCAAGATGTGTACCAGCTGACGTGCAGCATCGTCGGGGGCGGCAAAGGTCGAGCCTGGGACGACGAAGCCGATAACGATCTGATCCGGAAGCGCCCATGAATCGCGGCGACGTGGTCGAAGTGAACTGGCCCTATAGCGACCTGTCGGGCCCGAAAATCCGTCCGGCCGTCGTCGTGCAGGCTGACTTTCTGAACGGCCTCATTTGGGTGGCTAACCGGACTCGGGTTCCCGGCAGTGGATTCCAAATACTTACCAGTCGAGGGCTTCCGGAACTACGTCAAACAGAACCGCCAATTCAGCATGGAGTTGACGCTGCCGCTTGATTTCGGCCCAGACGGTTGGGTGCGGCATCCTTCGGATACCTTGAATCAGTTGTTTCAGGTCATCCACCGAAATTCCACTTTCCTTCTGGTTCCTGTACTCGTGAAGCCGAGCCTTGTAGGAACCGATGGCGCACCGGCGCGCGTCCGGCAGAATGTCCCGGTCGTTCAAGTGAAGCACCTCGATCGTGTACTTGGCTCGGTGATACTCCCTCGTTCCTGGATTGGCCGTCGGCACGAAGCGAAATGTGCCCAGCAAATCGAGTTCCATGAAATCCAGCGGGTTTTCCCTGCGCGGGTCGATCAGGACATGATCGCCAGCAGGCGGGGGCTGAAGTGGAGCGCCTTTGGGCCGCACGATTGGCAGCAGGTTGCCGTCCGATTTTGCAAAAACGGCGTAGCGGTTGTTCTTCGGGCCGTTGCATGGGCCGCATGCGTAGACGTAGTTCTCCCAAACGAAGACCTGTTCTGGGTACAAGTTCTTCGGTCGAATGTGTTCAACTTCATCCGCGCACGAGTCCTCGCAATAACAGCAGCGGCGGGCACCCGAACACATTTCATGGAGCTTTGCGCGTACCTCCCGGAACGTTTTGTTGGAGGACTTGTTGCGAGCCTTGAATAGTGTCGCCGCAGCTTCGACTTGCTCGGCGTAGGACGGCTTGCCATCCACTTCACTTTGATATTCGTGAAGTATGCCCTGAGCCTCAGGCGCGAGGGCGAGAACAGGGAGAAGGATCATTTCGTTACACCGTTCGTCACCTGAACCGCATTAGCGGTTGTGGGCAAGGCTGCGCGCAGTTCCTGTAGTTCCTTGCCCTCGGCAGGCGTCAGTTTGCCGTGCAATGATTTGCGATTCAACTCCGCGAGGCGTTCGAGTTTGACTGTCGAAGAATCCGAGCGGGTCACGTCAGCGCCAAACATTTCCGTGCTGTAAGCTTCCAGGACATTACCGTAGATCAGGCGGTTGAGTTCGTCACCTTGGACACGCCCCGATGGCGAATCGTCCCCTGGCGTCGGCAAGCGCCAGACGCTGCCTTTTTCAGCTGCCTGGCACACGAGCGGACTGTGCGTGGTGACGATGAATTGGAGCTTCGGAAAATACTTGCAAAACCAACTGCCGATGCGTCGCTGCCAGGGCGGGTGCAAATGGGCATCGATTTCATCGACAATAACGACCCCAGGCAAGTCGATTCGCATCCGTTGCTGGCGGACTAGCCGAAAGACCATAGCCGCACCATACGTCCGCACCAACTGCCGAATCAACTCGAAAGTCATGCTCAAGACGGACCGATAACCATCACTAAGCTGATCGACCAGCACTGTGGCACCCGTTCCATCACGGAATAAGACCCCCGTCGAGTTTACCTCAACCAATTCAGTCTGATGCGGAAGCAGGTTGCCGCCATTGATGAAGGACTTTAGGTCGGCGAGAATTCGACCACTCTCCTGACCGAAGCGCTTTTTTTGCTGATCTTCGAGATCTCTTACATGTAAAGTTTGCAGCCAGGTGATTGCTTCGGTCAAGGCGACATCCTCACCGAACGCGGTCAAGTGCGGCGCCAGCTTTGGGTTTGAATAGTACAGTTTCTCATATTCTTTATCTCCACCGCTGAACCGACGGAATGGTCCATACGATGCACAAAACCAGCCATCTCCTCGACCCCAAATATGTCGCGTGGGATCGCGTTTGAACTTGCCAGCGCGAAGAACGACGGTCGGTCCATGTCGTGACTCAGCGCCCGGCACGAACCAGAGAGCAGCTGAAAGATACCAATTCTGGACTGGGCGTCCTCGATTTGATCCTTTGTCGATCTGAGGGTCGTGGTCGATTTGTAACGCGATGTATCCTTTGTTTTGCCCCTTGCGCAACCAATCGGACCAATCCTGCCGCAGGGCTACCGCTTCACTGGGACCAGTTAGCGCCAGCGCGATTGATCGAACGAGCGTGGATTTGCCAGCACCATTATCCCCAAGGATCACGTGCCAACCGGCATACTGGCCTGGCTCGAATGCCAACTCAAAATGCTCAATCGAACGGATGTTGTCGATGGTTGCGCTGTGCAGGTACATTGGATCGCCTTCGCAAGGCCGTTAAGGACAACGGTGCAGCCCGATAGATGAATCATATGGCGGACAAGGCGCGAGGTCGTGGCCGATCTTCCGCCACCAGCCTAGTACACCGACTGCGGACCAACTCCATCGCCATAATGCCAACTCCTCGCAGCCTTGTGCAAGAGCTTTTGGTGAGTTTGGCGGACAGGGTCAAAAACCCCAATAAAAACACCCTGTCCGCCAGGGAGAGAGCTTGGCGGACAGGGTGGGTTCATCATCGATCGGGCGTGCAAAGCCGCAAGCGGCGCGGTTACGCCAGCAGCTTCTTTACCACGTGCCCGTGCACATCCGTCAGGCGGAAGTCTCTCCCCTGGAAGCGGAACGTCAGCTTCAGGTGGTCCAGCCCCAGCAGGTGCAGGATCGTCGCTTGCAGGTCGTGGACGTGGACGCGGTCTTCCGCCGGGGCGAAGCCTAGCTCGTCCGTGCTGCCGAGCTGCGTGCCGGGCTTGATGCCGCCGCCGGCCAGCCACATGGTGTAGGCGTCGATGTGATGGTTGCGGCCGGGGGTGTCGCGGACTTCGCCCATCGGCGTTCGGCCGAACTCGCCGCCCCAGACGACCAGCGTGTTTTCCAGCAGGCCGCGCTGCTTCAGGTCTTGCACGAGGGCGGCGCAGCCCTGGTCGGTTTCCCTGCAGACCGAATCCAGGCCCTTGGTTAGCTCGGCCCCGCTGTGGTGGTCCCAGTCGGTGTGGTAGAGCTGCACAAAGCGGACGCCGCGCTCCACCAGCCGGCGGGCCAGCAGGCAGTTCATGGCGAACGACGGCTTGCCGGCTTCCGCGCCGTACATGCCCAGCGTCTGCTTGGTTTCGCCGGTGATATCGACCAGTTCCGGAGCGCTCGACTGCATGCGGAAAGCCATCTCGTAGGAAGCGATGCGCGTGGTGATCTCCGGGTCGCCGGTGGCGTCGAGGCGGGCCTGGTTCAGCTCCTTGATGGCGTCGAGCGCTTGCCGTTGCTTCTCGGTAGTGATGCCCTTCGGCGTCGTCAGGTTCAGGATCGGCTCGCCGGTGTTGCGCAACGGCACCCCCTGGTAAGCCGTGGGCAGGAAACCGCTGGCGAACAAGCCCGCGCCGCCGCGCGGACCGCGACCGCCGGATTGCAGCACGACGAAGCCGGGCAAGCTCTGCGATTCGCTGCCGATGCCATACGTCACCCAGGCGCCCATGCTCGGCCGGCCGAACTGCGGCGAGCCGGTGTTGACGAACACTTTTGCCGGCCCGTGGTTGAAGACGTCCGTGGCCATTGACCGCACGATGGCGAGGTCATCGACAATCTTGGCGGTGTGGGGCAGCATCTCCGAGACCCACGCGCCGTTCTGGCCGTGCTGGGCGAACTTCCGCTTGGTGCCGAACAGCTTGGGCACGTCCTTGGAAAAGGAACTCATGAAGGCGAAGCGCTTGCCTTCGATGTAGGACTGCGGGATCGGCTTCTGGTGCAGTTCCTGCAGCTTCGGCTTGTAGTCGAAGAGTTCGAGCTGGCTCGGCCCGCCGGCCATGAACAGGAAGATGACGTTCTTCGCCTTGGCGGGGTAGTGGGGCTTCTTCGGGGCCAGTGGCGAGCCGGGGGCGTAAGCCCCCGGAGTCTGAGCTTCCGGGGCGGCCAGCAGCTGACCGTCGCTGAGCAGCGAGGCCAGGCCGATCTGGCCGAGACCGACGCCGCAATCGCGGAAGAAGTGCCGGCGGGTTTGGTGCAGCAGGGGGTCGATGGTCATGGCGGTATTCTCACATAGTAGCCCGCCGCTCCGCGGCGGCACGCGGCGCAGCCGCGGCATCCG
>JAGVLI010000042.1 GCA_020054355.1 Planctomycetales bacterium
ATCTGGACGTTGTCGCCGCCCTTGTTGTCCAGCGTTTCAATTGCACGGCCGACGGATTGGATGGTTTCCAGCAAGCCCCAGAATGTGCCGAGCAGGCCGAGGAACACCAAAAGCCCGACGAGGTAGCGGCCGGTGTCGCGGGCTTCATCGAGACGCGAGCCGATCGAGTCCATGAAACTGTCCATGGCGGACGTGGACAGCGACAGCGTGCCTGTGCGATCGCGCAGCATCGTTGCCATGGGCGCGAGCAGCTTCGGCTTATGCGTGATGCTGAGGCCTGGGTCGGATATGCGGAACGCATTGACCCAACGAATTTCGGGATACAGCCGGATGACTTGGCGAAACGCATAGATGATGCCGAGCGCCAGAACGCCGATGATGAGGCCGTTGAGGCCCGGGTTTGTCAGCAGCGACCTTTGCAGTTGCTCGAACAGGATAGCGGCCAGGAACGCCACGAGCGTGAGAAAAATCAGCATGCGCAGCAGGAAGACGCCCGGCGGTGTAAGGCGGCGCGAGACGGGCGACAGGCCGTCTTCTCCTGAGCGTGACTTTGCCATTCGGCGTCTCCGGATAATTTCCCCCGAGCAGGCCCGCGATGGGCTTATCGACGCGCTTGCACTGCGGGTCGTGGTTCTTCTTCAAATCGCCGTGCGCGTCCCAGCCGCCGCAGCGCAGCTGCACGAAGCGGATGCCGCGCTCGACCATCCGCCGGGCCAGCAGACAATGGCTGCCGTACTCGGCGCTTTCTTTCACGTCGATGCCGTAGAGCTTTTTCGTCTCCTCGGTCTCCTTCGAGAGGTCGAAGACTTCGGGGGCATGGCTTTGCATGCGGAAGGCCAGTTCGTAGGACTTGATGCGGGCTTCGAGTTCCGAATGGCCGTCGTGGCGGTCGAGATGGCGCTGGTTGAGCGCGCCCAGCAGGTCGATCTGCGCCTGGCGATTGTCGGACGTGGTGCCGCCGGGCATGGCGATGTTCGGGATGCCTTCGGGCTTGACCATCGTGCCCTGGAAGCGGGCGGGCAGGAAGCCATTGGACCAGGCGGGATAGCCGCCAAAGTTCTCGCCCGCGAGCAGCACGACGAAGCCGGGCAGGTTCTGGTTTTCGCTGCCCAGGCCGTAGTAGAGCCAGGAACCGAGGCTGGGCCGGTCGCCGACCTGGGTACCAGTCATCGACATGTACTCGGCGGGCGCATGGATCGGCGTGCCGTGCCGGCAGCTGCGCAGGATGCACAAGTCGTCCACCCGCTTGCCCAATTCCGGGAAAAGTTCGGAGACTTCGAGGCCACTCTCGCCGTGCTTCTTGAACTTGTACGGCGAAGCGAACAGCCCCTTCAGCGGCGAGCGCGCGATTCTCGGCACACCCTGGGCAATGCTGTCGGGCACGTCCTTCTTGTCGAGCTTCGCCAGTTCCGGCTTGGGGTCCCAGGTATCGACCTGGCTGGGACCGCCGCCCATGAACAGGAAGATGACGTTTTTTGCTTTTCCCTTGAGGGACTTAGGATCGAGGGTGCCATCGCCCGTCGAATCATCGGCGCTCAGACGGCCTTCATCGGCGAGCAGTGCCGTCAGCGCGAGCGAGCCGAAGCCCAGGCAGGAGCGCTGCAGCATCTGACGGCGGGAGAGGACGGGTGGTCCGTAGTTGTTGCGCGCCTGGTTCATTGGTCACGTCCCTCCCGAAAGGCACCGAACAGGATGAGGCGATTCAAAATGCGGATTAGCTGACAGCCATTAGCTGATAGCTATCAGCTATTCATAACTTTGTTCAGCCGTTATTCGATGTACACGAACTCATTCACGTTCAGCAGCGCCTGGCAGAAATGCACCAGCGCCGACTGCGAACCCGCTTCCGGACTCGGCTGATATTTCTCGAAGAACTTCAGCGCTGCGGCGCGCTCGGCATCGTCGGGCGCGCGGCCGAGCAACAGTTGAAACGCCGTGGCCAGCTGCTTGGCGCGGTCGTCGCCGGCCTTTTGTTCCAGGCGAGTGGCGAGCGCCTTCGCCCGCTCCAGCGAGAAGCTGTTGTTCATCAGGTAGAGGGCTTGCAGGGGCACCGTGGAAACGTGCCGTTTCGGGCAACTCTCCGCGGCACCGGCCGGGCCATCGAACAGCTTCTGCATCTGCGGTGCCTGGTTGCGTCGCTGCGTCAGGTAGATGGTTCGCCGCATGCTGCTCGCTTCCGCCTGGGTGGGGCCGCCGAGGTCGCGGTCCAGTTCCCCGGTGACGGCCAGCGTGGCATCGCGGATCACCTCGGATTCGAGGCGACGCAGCGGCCAGCGCCACCAGAGCAGGTTTTCGGGATCGAGTTTGGCATTCTCAACATGGTGCCGAGCCGCTTGCCGATAGGTGGCGGAGCCGACGATCATCCGGTGCAGGTGCTTGGTGCTCCACTCCGGGGACTCACGCCCCCGGCTCGCCCCGAACATGAGTTCCGAGGCTAGCCAGTCGAGCAGTTCGGGATGCGTTGGTTTGGCGCCGCGCGTGCCGAAATCGCTGGGTGTCGGCACGATGCCCCGACCGAAGTGATACTGCCAGAGGCGGTTGGCCCAGGCGCGGGCCGTCAGCGGGTTCTTCGGGCTGGCCAGCCAGTCCGCCAGCACGGTGCGCGGTTTCTGCTGGACCGCTGCCGGTACTGGGCCGAAGAGTGCCGGCCAACCCACGTCGAGTTCCGGGCCGCGCTGATGGACCTCGCCCGCGACCAGCAAGTACGGCTTCGCTTTGGCCAGCTCGGCCGGCACGAAGGGCGGCGGGTAGAAGCCTTTCATGGGCAAGACATCGATCCGGTTCGGGTTGTTGACCGGCGAGTAGAAGCCCCAGGTCTGCGGCTTGTCGGGCATCTTCTTTTCGAGCGCGGTCAGCTTCTTGGTCAGCTCGGTGTAGAGCGGCTTGTCCTCGTCGGGAATGCCCTTCTCGATACGACCCGGCGTGAACTGGAACTTGAGGTCCGCTTCCCGCGCCAGCTTCTCCTGCTCCGGCGAGCGCCGATCGGCTGGCACTTCCAGGGCGGCGCGCTGCTCCGGCGACAGGTTCTTGCGGGCCTCGGCGATCAAGCGGTTGCGAGCATTCTCGAAGACCGTCTGCTTCAAGCGGGAGGCCGGGTCGTACTCCGCCGGCTTGGCGGCTTCATAGGCGGCCCACAGCTGCGGGTCTTTCAGCGCCAGGTTGTTGGGCGCTCCCTTGACGAAGAAGCCCTGAAAGCGGTAGTAGTCGCGCGCCGTGAAGGGATCGAACTTGTGATTGTGGCACTGGCAGCAGTTGAACGTCACACCCAGCAGCGTGGTGGCGGCGGCGTTGACCACATCCACCAGCACGTCGTTGACCTGGCGGGGCTTGTCTTCCTCGTTGCTCGACAGCCGGGCCGAAGCGAGAAAGCCGGTGGCGATCAGGTTTTCGTCGCTGTAGGGCGACAACTCGTCGCCGGCCACTTGCTCGCGCAGGAAGCGGTCGTAAGGCTTGTCGCTGTTAAAGCTGGCCACGACGTAATCGCGGTAGCGCCAGGCGTAATTCCTGGGATGGTCGCTTTCGTAGCCTTCGCTGTCCGCGTGGCGGGCCAGGTCGAGCCAGTGACGGCCCCAGCGCTCGCCGTAGTGCGGCGAACTCAGCAGGCGTTCGACCAGCCGTTCGTACCAGTCGGGCGCAGGATCGTTCAGGGCGAGTTCGTTTTCTTCCGGCGTGGGCGGCAGACCGACGAGGTCGAG
>JAGVLI010001054.1 GCA_020054355.1 Planctomycetales bacterium
CCTAACGAAGACGCTCGCTGGCCTAACGAAGACGCTCGCTGGCCTAACGAAGACGCTCGCTGGCCTAACGAAGACGCTCGCTGGCCTAACGAAGACGCTGCCAGGATCGTACGATCCTGGCGGCGTCTTCGCGTTTGCAACAGACTACGGACGTATCTCCAGCCGATCGTTCACCTTCTCAACGCCCAGCGTCGATTGGGCCAATTCGATCGCCCGGCGCTGCTGCTCGCCGTTGCGCACCTGGCCGGTCAGCTCCACCACGCCTTCAGTCAACTGCACTTGAATCTCGGCATCCGCCAGCGCGCGGTCCCAGCTGAGCCGGGCCGAGACCCGGGCATCCACGGCCACCTCGCCGAGGTGCAAGGGCACCGTCTGCCAGCCGCGAATCACCTTGTTGTTGCCGGCGATCAGCTTTTCCGACTTCTGACGTAAGACGCCGCCCAGCTTGCCCAGGCGCTCGTTGTCCGCCTTGTTGCAGCCGGTGCCGAACAACGCCAGTGGGAACAGGGCGAGGGCGAGCAGCACGGCCGACAACCTTGCCCGATTCATGCCGTTTTCCCTTTTTATGCCGGCGTTTACCCTTTACCCTGGGGGACGCACTATGCCGTTGCGAAGGGGAGACATCAAGGGCAAAGGGAATTTCAAATTGCAGATTGCAGATTGCAGATTGCAGATTGCAGCCTGAAGTTGGCGGATGGCTGCGGTTTTTCAATCTGCAATCTGCAATCTGCAATTTGCAATGAACGCCAGGCAGACCTGCAATTTATCGGAGAGGATCGATGAGATTTCACGAAATGACCTGGCCGCTCTTGCGCCAGGTGCGGCGCGAGCAAGTCGTGGTGGTTGCGCCGATCGCCGCCTGCGAACAGCACAGCTGGCACCTGCCGACTTACACCGACACCATCCTCGTCACCGGCGTGGCCGAGGGCGTCGAGCAGCGCTTGCCGAACGAAGTGCTGCTGCTGCCGACGCAGTGGTTCGGGGCCAGCCACCATCATCTGCGCTTCGGCGCGACGCTGTCGGCCAGCGTTGATGTGCATGTCGATCTGCTCTGCGACTTGCTGACGCCGCTCCTGGAAGACGGCTACCAGCGCTTGCTGATCCTCAACGGGCACGGCGGCAACATCGACACCATGCAGATGGCCCTGCGCCGCTTGCAGCCCCGCTGGCAAGACCGGCAGCTCAGCGCCGCTTCCTACTGGGACATCGCGGCCAAGGAACTGGCCGCCCTGGCCGAAGGGCCGCGCAAGAGCATGGGGCACGCCTGCGAGTTCGAGACTTCGATGGTGCTGGCGCTGCGGCCGGAACTGGTGCGCCGCGAGCAGATCAAGAACGACCCGCTGCCCGATGAGCCGGTGCTGCGCGGCCTGTACGTGGCCGAAGACATGAAGCAGCGCACCGACCACGGGGCCGTCGGCTATCCGGAGCTGGCCAGCGCCGAGAAGGGTAAGAAGTTCCTGTCAGCCGCCATCGACCGCACTGCCGAAGTGGTGCAAGCCCTGCTGAAACGACCGCTGGCGAAGTAGCCGGTCGGCAACGATTCCATGAAGACCAATGTCGTGCGCCTGCTGGACGAGATGGGCATCGAGTACGAGCTGCGCGAGTACGAGGTCGATCCCGACGACCTGACCGCCGAGACGGTGGCGGCCAAGATCGGCCTGCCGCTGGAGCAGGTGTTCAAGACCTTGGTGGCGCGCGGCGACCGGCATGGCGTCTGCTTCGCCGTCGTGCCGGGCAACGCCAAGCTCGACCTCAAGGCGCTGGCGAAGCTGACCGGAGACCGCAAGGTCGAGACCGTGCCGCTCAAGGAGGTCCAGCCGCTGACGGGCTACATCCGCGGCGGGGTCACGGTGCTGGGAGCGAAGAAGGCGTACCCGGTATACGTGGACGAGACCATCGAGTTGTTCGACGTGGTATCGATCTCGGCGGGGATGCGCGGCTTGCAAGTGCTGCTGGCACCCGCCAGCTATTTACAAGCCACGGGTGCCAAGTTGGGGGCGATTGCCGATCTTGGCTGACTCGACGCGGTCAGCCGTCTTCAACGACTCGCGCCTCTGAATTGCTTGGTGTGATTCACGGAAAGGCATCGAGTCCGAGCTTCAGGACTACTTGTGGATCGGCAACCGGGTAAACGTGTTCCGTTGGTGTCATCAGTTGCTCGTACTGTTTGCTGACGACGTGCTCGCGTTGAGCCGCCACGAAATCCGAGACATCCTCGATGTCCACGATCCACTCGCGGCCGTAGCGCGCCAGCACGTCGCCGCGCAGTCCAAGCTGGACCGCTCTCCGCTCCTGCTTGGCCCCGGACGGATGATGGTCCGGGTCCCACTGCAGCCGTACCGATGACTGGTCCACGGCCACCTGCCAGGCCGCGTGACTCGGATAGACGGCCGGCTCGAATGTCGAGTGGACTGCCGCGCGCAGGATGTCATCGAACGCGCTGCGGCGAATGCGCACGGCCAACGTCACCTCCTGGCCTTCCTTGACGCCCCAACCGCAGCGGTACATCATCCACAGGAAGTTCGGCTTGATCCAGCTCATGCGCTCGAAGCTGAACTCGCCGCCGAAATGTCCGTGCTCGGCGGCGAAGTGGCCGATGGCCGGCTTGTACGCCTGGTAGACGACAATGCTGTCGGCATCGTACTGGGCCAGGATATGCCGGCCCGACTTGGGCCAGCGAGCTTCCTGCGTGCGGTAGGGTTCAGTGGTAAGCCGCATCGTCAACTCCGTTTCAGCAGTGCAATCGCCAACGACCTGTTGCCTCAATGAGCGTGCCACCTCAGCCGCGAAAACCTATGGCTGAACCTGTGGACCCGGCTGCGTGCGAAAATGGTCCTTGTTGGCGATGGCGAACAACAGCATTTTGACTTCGAGCCGCTCCTCGCTCTTGTAGTACTCGCTGTTGAGCCGATCGAGTGCGGCGTCCTGTGCTTTCGTCAGTGCCGCCAGCTGGCGAGCGCGCTGTTGACGATCCCGAGGCGGTCCATTGGGACCGAACTGCTGAAACGCCTGGCGGACAATCCCGAGCGTCTGCTTCGCGCCGACCAGTTCCAGTCCCCTCAGCGCTTCGCTGGCCTGATTGCCGGACGAATTGACGAAATACTGCGAAAAACCGCCATTGCGCACCTCCCCATCAAGGATCGAAATCGCATAGATGGCCTGTTGCGGCTGGGTCAGCCCCGCAAAACCGACTTCCTGCACACGCCCGTATACGAATTTCTTCGGGTTGGGAATGCCATTGATCAGGCAAAGGGCCTTTGCCGCGTCCTCACTGATCCGCTCGTTCTCGACCTGGAGGGCCGCGCGAATCACCTTCTCCGCGGAGGTGTCGCCGCTGCGCGCCAGGGCGATCAATGCTTCGCCGTAACTGCAATCGAACGGATAGTCCTTGGCCTTGGGCTGCAATGCCTCCATTACCGTCTTCAGTTTTTCCACCGGAATGGAGATGGCCGCTTCGTTCAACGCCTTCAAGATGCAATGGAGTTCGCGATTTTCGGCCGTAAAGTAACGATCTCCCCCCAGTACAGGAATCGCCTTGGCCCGGTCGATCTGTAGCAGCGTGACGGGTGCCCCGCCATCGACGCTGGAATCACTGCGCTCAAGCAGCGGCACGATTCGTTCAAATATGGCTTCGAGAAATCGTGGCATACTGTGTCCCGCCTTGAGGCCACGCTGAATGCCCATCAGAGCGTAGGAACGAACGTAGTCATCTTCATCGGCCAGGGCAGCCGTCACCGGTTCGATGCACGCATTCGACCCGATGTTCCCCAGTGCGAGGGCAGCGATCTTGCGGAACTTGGCGTCCTTGTTTTTCATCAGCAGCGCCAGCGAGGGCACCGCTTCCGGTGGCGCGAACGGTTCGAGCAGGTCCAATACCTTTTCGAGTGGAAGCCGCTCCACCCAGCTGTCCGTCTTCTTGTCGCGGAGAAAGCGCGGATCATTCAGCGCAGCCAACAGCGCCGGCACGGCGCGGTCTCCCAGCAGCTGCAATCGCCGTGTGGTGAAGCGATCGGTTTCCACTTCGAGCAACCGTTCGACCAGGGCCTGGATGTCCTTTCCGGGCATGTCGGCCGGCACGGTGAGTTGTTCGAGTTCTTTGTCTTCTTTGGCGAAGGCCGCTTCGACTGCTTCCCCATAGGCGGAGTTCTTCACCCAATCGCGAAAGCCACCCAGCGATCCATGCCGCCGGTTCATCCAGTAGAGCATGCCGACACCGACGACGGCCAGGACCGCGAACAATACCGGAATCATGAGCAGTATTCTCCAGCGCGTGCTTGCATGAGGGCGCATCGAAAACCACCTCCTGTGCGAGTCTCGATTCAGCGAAGGGCAGGCAATCCCGGTTCTCGCTCTCACTTCACCACCTGGGAATATCGTTTTCCGGATTCCGGGTCAACCGCTGGCCGGTGCGCCGTTCGGCAGGCGCAGCCCGACCAGGAAGTCGTGGACTGCATCTCGCGGCGGCTCCTCGGGCAGCGTACTCCGCTCGTAAGCCTCGTCCAGCCGTGCTTCCCAGCGGGCCAGTTCCGCTCGGTGCCATTCGTAATCCAGCCCGCTCAGGCCGCCCAGTTCCCTGGCTTGCTTCTGCGCGATCAGTTCATCGATGAACAGCAGCTTGAATTCGCGATTCAGCTCGACGAGGTTGGCCTGCACTTCGCCCGTGCGCAGCAGGTGGGTGCCGGTCAGCACCACGCGGTAGGCGTAGAGCAGCGTCTTGGCCTTCTTGACCTCTTGCTTTTCCAGCAGCTGGAGCTGCGTTTGCAGGAAGCCCCGATAGTGCCGGTAGCAGCCCCGCGTAACGCAGCGGCGCGCCAGGGGGCGCAGTCGGTCCAAAAAGTCCTGGCCCAGCACGACCAGCGGCGAGAAGACCTGCTCCAGGATGTAGCCGTTGTGCTTGCACAAGAGCCGCAGGTACTTGCCGACTTCGTGACCGACCAGCTCCACCTCGCGGCCGGCCAGGTCGAGCTTCAAATCCCGGGTTTCGACGGGCCGGCGCAGCCCGATCAGGTCCGCCAACGGCAGCTGATAGCAACCGCGCAGGTCGATGTCGCTGTCTTCGGAGGGAAAGCCGTACAGGTGCGCGCCGCTCACGGTGATGAACCGGACGCCGGGCAGGTGGGCGCGGGCCAGGTCAGCGAGCTTGTCCAGTTCCAGGTTCATCGACCATCCTCCGTCGCGCATGGATCAGGAAACGGTTGACCCGCTCGGTGTCGGGCCGCTCCGGCAAGGCAGTCGTCGCGAACGCCTGCTGGAATACCTGATCCAATTCCAGCGCCCTGGTTCGCACTTCCTCGAAAGAAAGACTGCCGGCCTTGATCCGCAGCAACTCGTCCCGATGCTCGCCGACGTCGACCAGGATTTCGCCCGTCCGCAGGGCGTGGATGCCGCTGTAGAGCAGCCGGATCAGGTGCATGGCGTGCTTGGCCTTGTACTTGCCCGTCTTCTCGAAGCTGCGCCGCATCAGCCGGAACTGCGACAGGACGTAGCCCGAGTAGGTCTTGTACAGGTGCCTCGACAGGAACGCGGCCCGCATGTTCCGCAGTTCCTGGCCCAGCTCGGTGACGTGCAGCACCAGCGGCGACCAGAGCGTTTCCAATAGGTTGGGGTTGGCTTGCAGCGCCAGCCGCAGGAATTTTTCCAGCTCCCAGTCCACTTCCTCGATGCCGTCGGACGAATACTCGACCTGCTCCGGCGGCTTGAACAGCGACCAGGTCAGCTCGGCCGGCGGCAGGAAGACGCCGCGCCGGTCCTCGTCGGATGACTCGGTGGCCAGGCCGAACGCCTGGGAACCGACCGCCACGCGCAGAATCACGAAGCGGCGCAGGTCCGGTCCGGGGGTGGCCAGTTCCTCAGCCAGCTCGCGCTTGCGGATGACCAGTTCGGCGAACTTGACCCGCAGCGTGACACCGTCCACGAAGCGGATCAGGTAGGGCCGGCTGTTGCTGGCCGGCGCTTCGAGCACCTCGGCCACGCTGCCGACCGGCTTGACGACGTCGCTGTTCGGCACGCGCTTGGCCGACTTGAGCACGACCTGGGTGCCGACGGAGATGATGAAGGTGGGCAGCAGTTCCTCACCGTCCGGTGGTTTCCTGTAGTCGGGACGTTCCAGCATCGCTGACTCCGCTCCCCAGGGTTTGTCCGGCGAATCAAACGCCCCGCTGCAATGGCTGCGTACAGTACCACTTGGTGCGAAAAATGTCTGAATTAGCTGACAGCTATCAGCCAATAGCTGTCAGCTAATCTATGAAAGTGATTCGACGGACAGACCGTGGTGCCAGATTAAGAGACCTGTTCCGCCGAGCTTGGCAACGCGCGGTTGCGGGGAATCCACTATCGCGGCCCAGGTTTTTGTCCTAAGATGCGGGTCACGATCTATTTCGACGACTGATCGCTGGGCGCTGCGGAAAACTCGCACCACGGACCGCCATCATGCGCTGGCATATCTTCAAGACCCTGCTCCACAAGGAACTGCTGCGGCATGTGGCCAATCGCGGCGGCATCGTCCTGGCCATCCTGCTCGCGGGCATCGCGCTGCTGCTGTCGTTGTGGAAGTCCGGCAGCCAGGGGCCGTTGCTCGGCGGCGAAGCGCAGCGCTGCTACCTCGTCCATTTGGGCGATCCGGATGTGGAACGCTGGCTGGAACATCTCGAAACGCGCACTCCGCAAGAGTGGAAAGACTCGGGGCCGCGCCGCATCCGCGCCGTCAGCGGCAAGGATTTCGGCGTGGATGCCACATCCGGCAGGCTGATTCCACCCGCCAACGCCGCCACCGTCATCGTTCGTAAGGTGGAGCAGACTTCGCCGGGCGAACCGCCCAGCTTCGATGTCACGTTCTGGTATCCCGGTCCGAACAGCAGTGCCGTTGCCAGCTATGAGTCCTGGTTCTGGAAGGAGTCGCGCGGCTACTTCGGCGAAAAACCGAAGATCGCATCCAGGCAAGAACGCCTGGAAGGATCGGCCGACCTGAGTTCCGCCCTGGCGATGGCGCTGGTGACATTCGGCATCTTCTTTTCCTGCGTCTACCTGCTGCCCTCGATGACCTGCGAGGAGCGGGAGCGCGGCGTGCTGCTGGCACAGGCCCTGTCGCCCGCTTCCCCGCTGGAAATCCTGGCGGCCAAGTTTTTCTTCTACCCGCTGGCCGGCATCGCCCTCAGCGCCACCCTCGCGGGCATCTATCGGCCGGCGGTACTGCTCATGCCCTTCTTCTGGCTGTCGATATCGGTCGGCGCCGTCGGCTCGATGGGCATCGGCATGACCATCGCCACCCTGGCCCGCACCCAGCGACTGGCCAGCGTCGGCGCCATGTGCTACCTGCTGATCCTGGCCCTGTTCATGGTCACGGTACATCTGAATCAGATTCCCTTTCTGGCTGAGTTAGTGCTGGAAACCCAAACCACGAAGATTTACATCGCCGCGCTGTCCGGTGTAATCACCGCCGACTCCTGGTTTCGGCTCTTCGCAGCTGGCATCCTCTCCATCGGCTGGGCCACCCTGGCGACGATCCTCTTCCGCAAACGCGGCTGGCAATGAAAGCCGGTGACGGTCCTCGAAAACAATGGAATAGCTGATGGCTGATGGCTGATAGCTGTCAGCTATTTTTCTCCCTCGATTTCCGCCGCGCAATCGCTGCTGTTTCTCCAAATCGCCGAACCGTTCTGTTTATACCGGCTCCGCTCAGTCGGTTTTTCCAGTTACACCGGATTTGCATTTGACTCCCACCCGTCCTATTTTTACTATCTCTCCCAGGTTGCCAGCCACGGGGCGCGCAGCCCGGTTTCCACACTGAGGGAGGTTAGCGAATGTATAGCATCGTCTTGATGGCGGCCCTGGCGTCGGCTGGCGATACGCCGAACTGGGGACATGGCTGCCATGGCTGCTGGGGTTACGGCCACGGCTGCTACGGTAGTTATGGTTACGGCTGCTACGGCGGGTACGGCTACGGTTGCTATGGCTGCTGGGGCGGGTACGGCTACGGTTGCTGCGGCGGCTACGGTTATGGCTGCTACGGCTGCTACGGCGGGTGCTGCGGCGGCGGGTACTATTCTCCCTACCACGTCGTGCCGGTTGCTCCGGCCAAGCCGGCCGAGATGGCGCCGCCGCCCAAGGAGAAGGGCGCTGCCGCCGCGAACCAG